>JAMXCW010000016.1 GCA_024451685.1 Candidatus Bathyanammoxibius amoris
ACGAGATATGTACCACCGATGACACAAAACCGTTTGATTATGTTTTGAGAGGAGAAGGAGAGTCTTCCTTCTCTGAGCTGTTGGACTCCATCGAGGGAAAGCGGCGTATGGAATCCGTACGCGGCCTCTCGTACCGCAACGGCGACGGGTTCATCCACAACTCCCCCCGGCCGCCGGAAGACCTTGACAAACTGAACCTCCCCGACAGGACAAAGAGGATATGGCCCGGCAACCACTATAACGGACTGATACTCGACATAATAGAGACGTCCAGGGGCTGCACCATGCCCTGCAATTTCTGCTGTATGGAAAAGATGTACGGAAAAAGTTTTCGGGCGTACAGCATCCCACGGGTCATAGAAGACATCGGAAACTGTAAGAAGCTGGGCGCCCGCTGGATCATCATCTCAGATGACAATATCTGCCTCGACATCAACAGGTTCGAGGACCTGTGTGACGCCATATCGGACGCCGGACACAACGATATAAACTATATAGTACAGGCATCAAGCACAGGCATAGCCTCCTCGGAGAAACTCGTCAAGAAGATGGCGCGGGCAGGATTTAAGATAGTCTTTCTGGGGATAGAAAACGTTGATGAAGAAAACTTGCGCATGCTGAAGAAGGGCAACATCATAAACAGTACGCGCAAGGCGGTAAAGATGCTGCACGACAACGACATGCTGGTGACCGGCGGCATAATCCTGGGCAGTCCCGAAGACAAAGAAGAAGCCATTGCCAACAACTACAGCTTTCTCAAGGAACTGGATGTAGACTTCTACGCTGACCAGATACTTACACCCTATCCCAAGACCCCGATAAGGGATGAGATGCTCCAGATGGGACTCATAACCAACAAGGAAGACTACAGGAGATACAATACCTTCTGGGCCAATATAAAGACTAACCATCTCTCTTCCGAAGAGATACAATTTCTACGGTGGAAGTACAACATGCTTTATGGAGACTATATGCTGGCCACCAAGACCTTCAAAAGGACCCAGCCACTGACATACTTCCTGGTGAACTACTTCTGGAGGCCTATGAACAGATTGAGGAACCTGCTCTCCCGCAAGAATGCCACTGAATGGGAGCGCTACAGGGAAGACATGCAAAGGGCAGAAGACACTAACAGCTTCCCAGACCTGTACAATAACACGGACACCTCCAAGTGACTTTCCCTTGCCTTTCGGCACATCGAGAAGTATAATTTCCCCATCCATTGATTAAGGAAAACATTGTGTCCACAGCACAAACCGTATCCATAACCCGCTGCGATAATTATGATGTGCCCAAGGTCTACAAGGCGGTGAAGCAGACCCTTGAGCAAGTAGACGGCATCCATAAACTGCTGGGCCAGAAGAAGAAGGTGTTGCTCAAATTGAACCTCCTGTCTTCTTCGCTGGGGCCGGAGTACGCGGTAAACACACACCCTGCCGTTGTAAGGGCGCTGGTCGATTTCTTCCAAAAGGAGGTGGGCGCCGAGGTCTACATCGGCGACTCCTGCGGAAGCCTCAGAGACGGCTCCACCAACAAGGCTTTCAGGGTCACAAGACTCGATAAGGTGGCTGAAGACACAGGCGCCAAGTGGGTCAACTTCGACCAGGACAAGCACATTGACATCAAGAAGACCAACGGCGCGACCCTTCCGGCCTTCCGTATGGCAAGGACGGTGAAGGACGTTGACCTGGTGGTCTCCGTCCCGAAGCTGAAGACCCACGGGCTCACAAAATATACGGGGGCGCTAAAAAATACCCTAGGCGTCATACCCGCAAAAGGTAAGAAGGACGTCCACATACAGGCCCCCAAACCCACCGACTTCGCCCAGGCCCTGATAGACATCTATGAAGAGGTCGTGCCACACCTTGTCTTGATGGACGCCATCGTGGGTATGGAGGGTAACGGCCCCAACGCAGGCGACCCGAGGAAAATTGGTCTCATTATCGCCAGTAACAACGGGGTTGCCCTGGACGCCGTGGCCTCAAGCATCATTGGTTTTGAGCCGCTGGGCATACCCACTATCAGATACGCGCAAGAGAGGGGGCTGGGGACGGCCGACCTGAATAAAATTGATATCAAGGGCGAGCGGCTGAAAGACGTCTCGATACCGGATTTCAAGAAACCCGGCAACGCAGTCCAGGACTTCGCCATGAACTATCTGCCGGGATTCCTCTTCGCAAAGTTCTTTGATATTTCCTGCGACTCGTATTCCACCGTTTACGAGCCCAACTGCACAAAGTGTTACGCCTGCATCAAGAACTGCCCCGTCCAGGCCATAACCCCAACCGGAACCGGCGAAACCGCGCGCGTGGATAAAGAAAAATGTATCGGGTGTTTCTGCTGCGACGAGGTATGCGACTACAAGGCCATTGTAATGGAACGTCACGCCATAGGGAAGGTGTTCCTGAAAATAGCAAAGTTCGTTGGCGCGGAAAGGATGTCGGAAGGCTGACCCTCCGGTTACCACCCCCCCCCTCCAGGTCGTAAATCACGTTAGACACCACACGTTGCCACTGTAAGTTTTTCTTTCCATTTTGGTAGTCCGGTAGCCGCCATTCCTGTACAATGCTCCCAAAATAATCCAACTCCCTTACCCGGAAAGGAGGCAAGATGCAGTGGCACAAGATATTCACCCCGGAGATAACGGAACTCATTGAACAGAGAGACCTTAAGGAGCTAGGAGAATTTCTCCGCAGGCTGCACCCGGCCGACATTGTAGACATCCTGAGAGACCTGCCCTCCGCCGACAGGGTCCTGGCATTCAGGGTCCTGGATAAGGCAAAACTCGCCTGGGTGTTCTCCCTCTTCGAGCCGGAAGAGCAGGAGGAACTCCTAAAACTGTTTACAGAACAAAAGGTCAAAGAGATTCTCCTGGAAATGGACCCGGACGACAGGGCCCAACTCCTGGAGGAGCTCCCCGCCAACGTGGTCAAGAAACTTCTGGCCCTGCTGCCGCACGATGAAAAGGAGGTCACAAACCTTATACTTAACTACCCCGACGACTCCGCAGGCAGACTCATCACGACCGACTACGTGGCCTTAAGGGCGGATAAGACCGCCGCTCAGGCCATCGAGTATATAAGAGAAACAGGGCCGGATAAAGAGACCATATACGTCTGCTACGTGATAGACAATACCAGAAAGCTCATAGGCGTAGTCTCCCTCAGAGAATTAATACTCGCGCAGCCGTCCAAGAAGGTGGGCGACATAATGAATACCATCTTCTCCTACGTGAAGACCACCGACGACCAGGAGGTGGCGGCCAAGGTAATACAGAAGTACGACCTCCTGGCCGTGCCCGTGGTTGATCTGGAAGGCCGGCTTGTGGGTATAGTCACCGTTGACGACGTGATTGACATCTTCGAAGAAGAGGCCACCGAGGATATGGAAAAGATGGCCGCCGTGCGACTGCCAGAGGAAGAATACTTCAAGGCCGACTTCTTTAAGGTGATAAAGAAGCGTGGCACATGGCTCATCATACTTATACTCGCCGAGACGTTCACAAGCGACCTGATAGAAAACTACACCACCTCTCTGACGTCCCTCGTGGCCCTGGCCTACTTCATCCCCATGCTCACCAGTTCAGGCGGCAACACGGGCGCACAGTCGTCGACGCTGGTAATCCGCGCCCTGGCCATAGGCGAGGTCGGCCTCGGAGAATGGTGGAAGATCATACGACGTGAGTTATGGATAGGAACCACACTGGGGGTCATACTCGGAGGTATAGCATACCTCAAGGTCTATCATACCCTCGGAGACTCTACAACCGGACTCGCGGTGGGGATTGCGCTGCTTGCCGTAGTACTGTTCGGAAACATCCTCGGCGCCACAATACCACTGATATTCAGACGGCTGGGATGGGACCCCGCTACCGTGTCGTCGCCGCTCATAGCGACGATCCTTGACCTCTCCGGCCTGCTCATATACTTCGAGGTCACACGCAGAATGCTGAGCCTATGAGGCGTGAATACCAGGCTGTATCTTGAAGTCTGATAAATCAGGTCGTGCCTGAGGCAGATTCGCCTCTGGCGAACAACTACAGTTGGAATTGTATTTTTGCGGGTGCCGCAGGGCTTCTTGACCTGCCTTACCCCTAATTCTTTACAGTAATAGGGTATACCCGACGCACCCTCTTCACTTAACGAATATTGCCTGTGGCCTGCTGCTCTATCCATATCGTTATGTTCGGATGCGGCAGCAGCGGGCTTCCAAACCGGAACTCAAGCCCCTCCAGCCTCTCCCTTATACCCTCCTCAATGCCGCCGCTCGCCAGGACGTAGGGGATTACCAGTACACGAGAGTCCTTTCCCGACCGCTTCACCATCTCCCTCAGGTTTCTCCTGGCCTCTTCCCAAACCTCTCTGGAGGCATCGTCCCGCACCGTCGCGACCAGGACGTCCTTGAAACCTCCTGCCTCCTTTACAAACAGGGCGATTCGTCTCATGTCCTTGAGCCACAACTCGTTAAGCTCCGGGTCGTTCGGGCCGTGACCCACCAGTATGACCACCTCGTCCGCCGGGTCCTCGCTAAGCCCCCTTGCCCTTTCCAGGACGATTTCAGAGACCAGGGGTGAGGCATCAAGCGCGCCGGTCATTGTAAAACTGACATTACCCTCTATTTCTCTCTGAGGGTGTTCAGGGTCGAGTCCGAGCAGGCGTTTTGTGTTATAGATAATCGGGCTGTGAGACGAGATAAAGAGCGGGACTGTGATTATAGACATTGCACCCCTCTTTTCCAGCCTGGTTACGGCCTCCTGAATGGTCTTCGGGTCTGCCATACCAAATGCCATGTCGACGTTGTAGCGTTCTTCAAGCGGTTCTACGGCATCCCTGATCTGTTCGTTCCACAAGGCAATTTTGCTCCCGTGCGCCAGAACCAGTATCCCCTCGCCACCCTGAGCGGCATGGGCCGGTAAAACACCCATAACAAATGAAGACAAGATAACACTAATAATTGCAACCATGAACTACCTCCTCCTCTCCCTGAAGAAGAATCTGAGGGGTATTTCGGCGAATGGAAATTCCGAGCGGAGCCTGTTGGCGAGATAGCGAACATACGCGTCGTCAAAGAGGGAAGGGTGGTTGACAAATAACACAAACGTCGGCGGCGCGACCGTTACCTGAGTCGCAAAAAAGACCTTGCCCACCCTGCCGTGCTTTCTTCTCGACGACCGCTCTGAAAGGGCCTCGCCAAGTATCTTATTCAACCCAGAGGTGCCGACCCTGGTATTTGCCTGCCGAAAGAGTTCCTGGGCCAGTTTTACGGTAGCTACCACGTTCTTCGCGTTCTTCGCGCTGATAAAAGAAACTGGCGCATAAGAAAGCCCGGGGAGCTTGTGACGTACATATTTTACAAACTCTGCGGTGTCCGTATTCCCGGCAAGGTCCCACTTATTAATCACAATGATGCAGGGTATGTATTGTTCGGCGATGTATGCGCCCAATTTCTTGTCTACCTGTGAGACCTCTTCGGTGGCGTCCAGCAGTAACAGCACCACGTTGGACCTTCTGACCGACCCCTTGGCCCTGACAAGGCCGTAAAATTCCACTGTTCCCTCCACCTGGCGCTGTTTCCTTACCCCGGCGGTGTCTATGGCCACAAAGGTCTCGCCCTTCAGTTCGAACCTTACGTCCACAGAGTCGCGTGTGGTGCCGGGTATCTCACTGACTATCATCCTCTCCTCGTGGGCGAGGGTGTTTATAAGGGTTGACTTGCCGGCGTTGCGCCTGCCCACCACTGCCAGTTTCATCTGCGGGTCAGGTGCCTCCGCCCCGGATGGGACAAGGGCCGCAATCTCGCCCAGAAGCTCGGCCCTTCCAAGACCCTGCTTGGCCGAAAACGGCAGCGGCTCTCCAAAACCCAGTTTGAAGAACTCGGTCTTGAGGGTGATAAGTCCCGGATCGTCTACCTTGTTCGCCACCAGCAAGACAGGCTTGTGCACATGGCGAAGTCTATCTGCCACCATCTCGTCAAGGGGAACAACCCCGTCGCGAACGTCCACGACAAACAACAATATACTCGCCTTCTCCAGAGCAATCTCTATCTGCTCCTCAACATGACGGGCCATCTCTTCGACATCCTGGATGCCCATGCCTCCGGTATCCATGAGCTCAAACCTCTTGCCACCCTGCGTCATCTCGGTCGACACCCTGTCTCTTGTAACGCCGCACTCAGGGTCCACAATGGCTATGCGCCGCCTTGCCAGACGGTTAAATATGGACGACTTCCCCACATTGGGCCGGCCTACGATTGCCACGACAGGGAGTCCGGTATGGGCGACGTCCCGCCCCGGCCCTTCCGTGACGCCTGTCTTCTCAGTCTTAACGCCATTCGTAACCATGCCCATATTATACCTGAACACTAACGATACGGTAGGGATTTACATGCCGGTCTTCCATAGCGGAAATATGCACGTCCACACCCTCTTATGTCTTTACAAGTACAATAGTTCCGATGAATTTTTTACTTGACTCTCCCGGCAATAACAGAGAAAATGCAGGGGCCGCTTACGGCGTTTGTCTCACGGATTGAGACTTCCGCAAGATATAAAATCTTGAAGTACATTTAGGACATACCGGTGCAACCTCCGGAGGGAGCGTCTTAAGTAATGATTATAATGTTTCTGTTGTCTACAGTAGGCGCGTATCTATTTTACAACAGAAATAAGCGGGGGGGGAAATGCCGTTAACTTCAACAGGCTACATCTCCGCAGGCAAAAACTGCAAATGAGGTGGTTAGGCGAGAGAATTAGAAACCTCTTTACGTAATTCCACTACTACACAGCCCTTCTTTATTTCAAAGGCCACCACGTTTACGTCCTCAGGTATCTTGGACAGGTCCAGCGATACGGACCTGCGTGAATCATCGTAGCTGAGGAATTCTGTCCGGTCGCACATTCCCACGATGTCCAGGAAGTTCTTTAGGGCGGGGCCCTTCTCCTGGCGCACGTACGCCATCTTACCGGACGGGTCGGCCTCCGCGGTACACACAAAGGTCAGGCTGAATATGGAGAAACCGGCGTGAAGATTTAAAAACCCGTCTTCCAGTTCCACTCTGGCAGACACTCCCGGATGATGGATCTTCATGTGCTCAGCAAAGTCTTCCTCGGTGAACGTTACCGGGCCGCTGGTTAATTCTTCAACAATCCCGGCCGCATCTTCTGAATCGCTGCATGCCCTCAGTAGCTTATCCACCCACTGAGCTATCTTGCTGTTTTCTTCTATGTTATTTTTCACAGTTGCCGTGTGCAGTCTTGAGCTAGACCTAAAAGCTGTTTATACATGAAAGCCGGTGCTAGTTCATTTACAGTTTTCCTTGTTTCCCCTATTTCGTTTTCCATGGAATCAAGGGAGCTTATTTCCCCTTTAACTGATTTTACTTCCTTAACCAATGTTGGATACTTCTTTTTTAATTGCGCTAAGCAGCCCTATGTTTCATTCAATTGATCTTACGTCCTTGCTAATATTAGAAACGTCTTTAATTTATTATTAGATTAGCTCATTTTAACTGCTAATAAGTGTAGCACTTAGCAAAAGAAGGAAGAAGTGTATGACCAAATGGGCCGATTTCAAACGAATCAAACAAGAAGTAAGTATTGAGGACGTCCTTGTACGCTGCGGTGTGGCTGGTGTGAATGCGTCAGAAGTCAGATAGCGAGGGAAGAATTTTTTGTTCAAATACTACTTGTGGCGCAGGTCTGCCTGCTATTATGACTATGACGTCAGGGCAAGAGAAAAAGGAAGGGAAATTGTCAGATGGATGTGCTATTACTTTTTATCTTAAGAAACGCCTTTACAATATCGGGGTCAAGTTGCGTTCCGGATTTTTCCTTTAACGCTTGAACGACTTCTTTCTTGTTCATCCCTTTTCTATACGGCCGGTCAGTAGCGGTCATCGCATCTTCTACTTCCGCCACGGCTATAATCCGCGAATAGAGCGGGATCTGATCCCCTTTCAGACTGTCCGGGTAACCTCCCCCACCCCAGTGCTCATGGTGGTGACGTATCGCGAGGCAAATTGTATCAAAGCCATCAACAGACCTCAAGATTTCATCACCTTTTACGGGATGTGATTTTATAATCTCATAATCATCCTTGCTTAGGGCTCCTGCCTTTTCCCATACATCATCATCACTGAGCAATATTCCGATATCGTGGAGCAGGGATGCCAATTTTAGTTCGTTATTTTGGTCAGGGCTCAGCCCAAGTGACTCACCAATCAATCCCGCACTGAGTTCTACGTTCTTCGCGTGTCCCGTCTTCCAGGGCGCTTTACATTCCAGCGCACTTATAATCGACTTTATGGCATTACCGAGCACATCAATGCTGTAGTACTTGGTGTTGCTCATAACGCTGTTCAACTTGTCCAGGTCTCTACATATTTTAGTCGTCCATTTGCTTATATCACTCAGCTGCCGCAAAGGGTTTTCGGCTGGATCTGCACTCCTTGTAAGATAGCCTGCCGGCCCGTTCAGCGGGTTGGAACTTAGGTCGTCTTGAAGAAATATCTCATGCAACTGGATGTTGAGGGCGGCGGCAAGCTTCTCGAGGTTCGCAAGGCTGATATTAACCTCGCCTCTTTCCACGGCGCCCACATAGGTACTGTGAAGCTCGGCCCTGTGTCCCAGTTCTTCCTGGGTGAAGCCGCGGCCGGTCCTTATCTGCCTTATTCTGGTGCCAATCACCTTGCGTTTTGTTATCATTCAGTATCCCGGCTCAAACTGCGTCTTAAATGCAGCGTGTTCCGTAGAAACCCGGCCACATATACGTTTCAAGACCACTATACAATAAAAACTTCACAACCTGAGTTACTAAAAACCCTTACCAGCTAAGACCTTGCGTTGTCGGCACTAATTTGACATTTTATAGGGTTTTTGTCTGTCATAGCTCTCACGAGGAAGGTCTGTTGCCCCTCCTATTCGCTTTTTTCCTCTGGTTCAGCCGGAGACGTGGGCCCAGGCGGCGATTCCTCCGGTGGCGATTCTTCCGGCGGCGATTCCTCTGGCTGTGCCTCCTCCTCAGGTGCCGGAGACGTTGTAAAATCCGCGCCTGTCTCCTCAATATAAACGTCTTCGACTTCCGTGCCGTCTACATCCTTCCTCATTAACAGATAAAGCACGCTCTGGGCAGAGCCCACAAATGCGGCAGCTACGGCCCAGACCATTAGCTTAATCAAAAGCAGGTAAAAAACCAGTGTTATGGCGGTGAAGACCAGTGTCTTTGAACCCAAAACATTGAGGGCAAATTTTGCATGTGTAATATAGCCGTATTTTGTGGCAAGGCCGCTCGGGTGCGTGAGGCCGTTAACGGCCGTTACGACGTCCTGGAACTTTTCGCCCATACCCATGCCGACGGTGGTAAAACTCGTACTTATCAGCAGATCAACGGCTGTGGCAACTAAATACACACAAATGGTGCCGTAGACCGCGGCGGAGGCACAGTAAATAACGAACCCGGCAGGTTTAGACAACACGTAGGAATACGCCCTGCTCATCGCGTCAAAGGCATCGGAGCCATCAGCGCTGATTGTGGGAAACATGAGCCCTGCGCCAACGGCACCAATTATACCCACAAACAATATCAAAAAACTGAACACAAGAATTACCGGGAAGCCTATGGCGACCAACACCTCTAAAAACTTCACCTGTCCGATAAACCCGCCAAGCACGTTAAGCAGCACAAAAAACAACACACCAACCAACGGGGCCATCGGTCCCCAGAAATAAGACCAGAACTTTTTTGTCGAGTACTTAACCGAATCCACCAGCCCCACTTTAGTGCCCCTGGCATACTCCAGTGAGGCTATTCTAGTAATTGCTCCCCCTATGATGGACCATATGGCAAGCAGACCAAATATTATGAGGGCGAGGGGTATATAAGTCTTCCAGTTTCCTGAGGTGAAAGCCATAGAAAAACTGGTAAATATGTCACCGGCGCCCTCCGCAGGGGGCTTTAGAAAACTTGCAACTACCATCACCGGGCTCACCTGAACGATCTTAAACACCGAGAAGGGCCACAATATACCGCACACCCAAAGCACACTCGCCAATACGCCAACAAAGCCCAGAAGAACTCTCTTTAGATCAAAGGCCGCCCAGAAGGCATAAGACATATCCTGCCAGTTCTCTTTCCTCTCTGACATCTCTACCCCTTTATTTTGGACAGGCTAGATTTTGGACAGACTAACGCAAAATTGTAGCATGGAAAATAACCAGAAAGGCCAAGAAAATCAAGGAGTTTTTACTGAACAGATAAACACCGGGACAACTGAAAAGCGTCATTTTCGGCGTTTTAGGGCCTTATTGTCGAACAGGTGCAACCTGCCTACGGCACAAATCAGCCTCTGCCAGCAATAAACAATAAGGACATGATGACAGGACGTATTCTACCACGCGCCAACAACGAAATCCCAAGCATTTTATCCGCCTTCGGATCCATCTGTCTCTTCCGCTCTATCCGGCGACAGAGGCTCTTCTATCTTATGCTCTTCCTCTACCCACTTACCCAGGTCTATAAGCTTGCAACGCTCGGAGCAGAAGGGGAAGAAGGGGAGTTCACTTGTTGACGTATAGACCAATTCCTTACCACAGTATCGACACTCTATCTTGGGTATCATATCAAAATAAAAGGACTTAGGCACACGGCCATAAACGTTTCCGTGTCCCTGGTTCCAGATGTCGTCACACGACAGGCTCTTCTTCGCCCATCTCGGGACCGGTATCCATCCCCCGCGAGTCTCCGGGGGGCGCACCTGGAGATTTTTTTGGGCCCTCACCGGCTTCTCCCGCAGGCTCTTCTGTTTCTGCCGTACTTTTCCCGGCCTCTGCAGCAGTCCTTTTAGAGACCTTAACCTTTGCCGGCCTCAGAACGTTGTCATTCAAAAAGAAACCCTGCTCGACCTCCTCAAGAACGGTGTGGTGGGGAAACTCGTTGTCTTCCATCTCCATGACAGCCTCGTGTAACTCGGGGTTAAACGCCTGGCCCTGTTGTCCGTGTATGGGCCTGACCCCGAAACCGTCAAGAACCTTGATTAACTGGTCCTGGATGAGTTCCACGCCCTGAAGGAATTCTTCCAATGACCCTTTTGACCCTTTGTCAGAATTTTCCGCAGACTTCACGGCCCTTGAAAGATTGTCCAGGACGGGTAAAATGGCGCGCATCACGTCTTGAACCGCTAAACGGTTTTGTATTTCGATGTCTTTTCTCGCCCGCTTTTGATAATTTTGCAGGTCTGCCTTTGCCCTGAGGAGCATGTTCATGTATTCGTCTCTCTCCCCGGCCTTTTTCTTGAGCTCAGAATATTCCTTCTCTGAGAGCTTTGCTGTCTCAGCTTCGGGAGCCGTTTCCGCCCCTTGAACTTCGGATGCCTCTGTTTGCCCGGCCATCATCTCTTCTCTTCTTTTCTTCTTTTCTTTTACCATTACCTGAAGTACTCCTTCACCTTTCGCAAAAAGCTCTTTTGCTTCGGACTAAGGCTCTTGTTCTCCATACTCGCAAACTCCCTGAGAAGTTCCTCCTGTCTCTCCGTAAGCTTAACCGGTGTCTCGACCACCACGCGCACCAGGAGCTGGCCCTTACCCCACCCGCGCATGGAAGGAAGACCCTCTCCCCTCACCGGGATAACGTCTCCGTATTGAGTACCCACGGGTATTTTCACCTTGATAACGGTTCCCTTCAGCGTAGGTACGTCAACTTCACATCCAAGAGCGGCCTGCGTGAAACTCACGGGCAGTTCACAGACGATGTCGCTGCCCTGTCTCTCGAAGATTGGATGGGGCTTAATGTGTATGTCACAATAAAGGTCTCCACTCGGCGCGCCGTTTTCACCGGGTTCTCCCTGGCCCGCAACGCGCAGCCTGACTCCGCTCTCTATACCGGGAGGCACCTGTACCTTTATGTGATGTCTCTTCGCGACGCGCGCGTTGCCATGGCATATCGGACACGGGTGCTCGATTATCTTTCCCTGCCCGCCACACTTGCTGCACGCGGTGCGCAGGACAAAGAATCCCTGTGACTGCTGGACCTCCCCCTTGCCGCCACACTGGGAACAGACCCTGAGAGACGTTCCGGGTTTAAGACCCGTACCCTTACAGGTATCACAGGGCTCACGCCTGTTCAGGGCGATGGTTTTCTCCACACCCGTTGCCGCCTCACGCAGGTCTATTTCTACGTCAACCCTCAGACTCGCGCCGCGACGCGGAGCGGTGCGACTCTGGGCTCGCGCACCGAAGAAATCCTCAAATATATTACCACCGCCAAAGACGTCGCTAAAATGTTCGAATATCTCATCAAACGACGTGAAGTGTGCCTCAGCACCTTTTATGCCTGCGCGTCCATATCTGTCGTAGCGCGCCCTCTTATCCGTGTCGCCCAGTATCTCATACGCCTCCGCAGCCTTCTTAAAGTTCGCCTCAGCGTCCTTGTTTCCGGGGTTTCTGTCCGGATGGTATTTCAGGGCCATCTTCCGGTAGGCCTTTTTTATGTCTTCCTGCGAGGCCTTTTTGTCTACGTCCAGGATACTGTAAAAATCTTCTTGGCTCACCCGGGCCATAAGTCTTTCCCTGTTAACGGTTAGAACAAACAATAGGCATGATTTGCTTGAAGCTTAATTATATTTTCACAACAGTAAAATGCAAGGGTGTTTATTCTGAAGAGCTCTGAAAAAACTATTCCTCATGAAGTCCAGTACCCCTGGCCGTTAAATTTTTTTGGTAGACAACGACCTTTACAGCAGGGGCACGGCATGCCGTGCCCCTGCATTCGTCCGTTCAGAGAACGGACGCTGCACCTGCAATAATCTGCTTGAGTAACGTGCCAGCTTGCCCGTCCCACGCATAGCTTTGGATGGCTTGCCGGCACGTTCTTGTACAAGGCTTTTTTGTTACTCCATACAACAAAAAAGGCTGCTCTGTAAACTCAAACAGAGTAGCCTTTTCATTAGAAGCAGAATTTTGGAAAAACTTGTTTCAGAATAACTATTTCACTGCGCCCTCTACCGGCATGGCGCCCTCCTCATCATCTTCCTTGAGTTCCGTCACCATCGTCTCCGTGGTGAGCATAAGACCCGCGATTGAGGCGGCGTTTTGAAGCGCTACGCGCACTACTTTCGTGGGGTCTATAATACCCTCCTCAAGCATATTGACATACGCGAGGGTGTTTGCATTGAAACCCATGCTGGTCTTCATACCTTTTACGGTCTCTACCACCACCGCACCGTTTTCACCGGTGTTTTCGGCAATCTGGCGCATGGGGGCTTCCAGGGCCCTAGTGACTATTTCAAGCCCCATCTTTTCATCGCCCTTGAATTTCTTTCTGGACTCCTCAAGTGCCGGAATGGCCCTGATATAGGCGACGCCACCGCCGGGTATGATACCCTCTTCAACGGCGGCCCTGGTGGCATGAAGCGCGTCCTCCACACGGGCCTTTTTCTCGTTCATCTCAGCCTCCGTCGCGGCACCCACCTTTACCACCGCCACTCCGCCGGCCAGCTTGGCCAGCCTCTCCTGCAGCTTCTCTTTATCATAATCGGACGTAGAGGCATCTATCTGGTTTCTTATCTGTGTAATCCTTGACTGTATATCGGCTTTTTTACCGGCGCCACTAATGATTGTGATCTTGTCCTTGTCCACAGTTACCTTTTTTGCCTGGCCCATGGCCGAAATGTCCATCTCCTCAAGCTTCTCACCCAGGTCTTCGGTAATGGCCCTGCCCCTGGTCAGTATAGCTATGTCCTCCAGCATGGCTTTTCGCCTGTCGCCGAAACCGGGCGCCTTCACCGCGCAGCAGGAGATGACACCCCTCAAACGGTTCACCACCAGTGCGGCAAGCGCCTCTCCCTCCACATCCTCGGCAATTATCAAGAGCGGCCTCCCACTGCTTGAGACCTTTTCCAGCACGGGAATCAGGTCCTTCATGGCGGAGATCTTTTTCTCGTGTATGAGTATGTACGGGTCCTCAAATTCCGCCAACATCTTCTGTGCGTCAGTTACGAAGTAAGGGGAGATGTAACCACGGTCAAACTGCATCCCTTCTACCACCTCAAGCTGGGTCTCTATGCCCTTGGCTTCTTCCACGGTAATAACCCCGTCTTTGCCGACCTTTTCCATGGCGTCGGCCAAAAGGTTGCCGATGGAGGGGTCGTTGTTGGCGGATATGGTTCCTGTCTGGGCTATCTCAGAGCGGCCCTTTACGGGCTTGGAGAGATTCTTCAGCTCCTCCGTAACAATCTCTACCGCCTTGTCAATCCCCCGCTTGACGGAGGTGGGGTTGGCGCCTGCGGTAATACACTTTACGCCTTCCCTGTAGATGGCCGCTGCCAGTACCGTTGCCGTAGTGGTGCCGTCTCCGGCCGCGTCGCTGGTCTTGGAGGCTACCTCGTTGACCAGCTTTGCCCCCATGTTCTCAAACGGGTCTCTCAGCTCCACCTCTTTGGCTACCGTTACACCGTCTTTCGTGACAGTCGGTGCGCCAAAACTTTTTTCCAACACAACGTTACGGCCGGTGGGCCCCATGGTCACCGCAACGACGTCGGCCAGTTGTTCTATACCTTTAAGCAATTTCTTCCTGGCGTCCACGTCGTAAAGTAGCTGTTTAGCTGCCACCTGTCTTCCTCCCTAAAATTTCTATTCTTGCCGCCGGGCACCTGTAGTCTTAAATGACTGTCCCCGGCGTCGTTATCCTATCCTGGCCAGGATGTCTGACTCTTTCATTATGAGATATTCTTTTCCGTCAACTGTTACCTCTGTGCCCGCATAGTTGCTGAAGAACACGTTGTCACCCTTCTTTATGCTAAGGGGAACCCTCTTGCCGTCATCTCCAAGCCTGCCTTTACCTGCCGCAATAACCTTCCCCCTGGACGGCCTCTCCTTTGCGCTCTCAGGCAGGACTATACCACCGGTGGTTTTTTCCTTCGCCTCTAACCTCTCTATAACAACACGATCATCTAAGGGCTTAATGGACATACTACATCCTCCTCCTTATCGCTTACAGACGGCTTACATACCATGGGCATGGGCCGCCGGCCTTCCCTCTTTCTCTTTCTTGGGGATATCACTGACCACGCAGTCTACCATCAGAAGGGTCCCCGCGATGCTGGAAGCGTTCTGAAGCGCGCAGCGTGTCACCTTGGTAGGATCTATAATACCGGCCTCTATCAAATTAGAGAATTCTTGACCTGTGGCATCAAAACCATACGCGCGGTCCCTGGATTCCAGTATCTTTTTGACCACAACAGCACCTTCCCGTCCGGCATTCTCGGATATCTGTGCGGCGGGCACCGAAAGCGCGCGTCTTATGATGTCACACCCGACGGCCTCGTCTCCCTTGAGACCGAGCCCGTCTTCCAGGATCTGTGCGGCCCTTAAAAGCGCTACGCCGCCGCCGGGCACCACGCCCTCTTCTATGGCCGCCCTGGTGGCATGGAGTGCGTCCTCTATCATCGCCTTCTTCTGTTTAATCTCTGTCTCGGTGGCGGCGCCGACGTTTATCTGCGCAACCCCGCCGGCCAGCTTTGCCAGCCGTTCCTGAAGCTTTTCTTTATCATAATCGCTGGTGGTGGCTTCTATCTCCGAGCGTATCTGGTTTATCCGCCCGACAATGGCCTTGTGAGGACCGGCACCCCTGACAATCGTGGTATGCTCTGAATCGATGGTAACTTTCTTGGCATGGCCCATCTGCTTCAACTCCACGGACTCCAGCTGTATTCCCAGGTCTTTAAAAATGGGTTTTCCGTCCGTCAGAATCGCAACGTCTTCAAGCATCGCCTTTCTGCGGTCTCCATATCCGGGGGCCTTGACCGCGCAGCAGGAAAGCGTCCCACGGACCTTGTTAACTACCATGGTGGCCAACGCCTCACCTTCCACATCTTCCGCTATTATCAAGATAGGTTTCCCGCTCCGGGCTATCTTTTCCAGGATCGGCACCAACCCCTTTATCCCGGAAATCTTGTCTTCGTATACAAGTATGTAAGGGTCTTCAAGCTCTACGCGCATGTTGTCCGGGTCGGTTACAAAGTGGGGAGAGAGGTACCCGCGGTCAAACTGCATGCCCTCAACGACCTCCACCTCTGTTACCGGGCGCTTTCCCTCTTCGACAGTAATGACACCGTCCTTGCCCACCTTATCCATGGCACTGGCTATCATCTTGCCTATCTCGGGGTCATTGTTAGCCGCAATAGCGCCTATGTTGGCTATCTCGGCCTGCTCTTTTATCTGCTTGCTCGTATCTCTCAGGTGTTCAACCACCTTGTCCACGGCCTTCTTCATACCGCGGTTTAACAGTAATGGTGCTGCACCGGCGGCCACGTTCTTCAACCCCTCCCTGAAAATGGCCTCCGCCAGCACGGTTGCAGTCGTTGTCCCGTCCCCGGCCACGTCACTGGTCTTTGACGCGACCTCTCTGACAAGCCTGGCCCCCATGTTTTCGTACGGGTCACTTAGCTCTATCTCTTCAGCCACAGAGACACCGTCTTTTGTAACCGTCGGGCTGCCGTATCCCTTATCCAATATGGCATTCCTACCCCTGGGTCCCAGGGTGGACTTCACCGCGCGCGAAAGCTTTACAACACCCCTTAAAAGTGCTTCCCTTGCGTTTTCTCTAAAGGCAAGCTGTTTAGCCGCCATTACGGTCCCTCCCAATATTAAACGTATGTATCATAAATGCCAGCATGCTTCTAACTTTCGCAAACCTTGTGCCAATACCCACCCATGGAAAGGTAATACATAACGTAATATACCATTTGTACTTACGACATGCCATTCTTCCGGCATATTACCTCCATTCTACACGCCTTACCTGTCAATTTGGCAGGGCTTGAAAGAGATTATAAAAAAGGTTAAGATTGAATGTTTACCTATGGAGACAGAAAACAACTATATATCCATCCGGGGCGCAAGGGTACATAATCTTAAAGATGTCGATTTAGACATACCCAGGGACAGGCTCGTCGTAATCACTGGTATCAGTGGTTCCGGCAAGTCGTCCCTCGCCTTTGACACCATATTCGCCGAAGGCCAGAGGCGCTACATAGAGTCGCTCTCCACCTATGCCCGCCAGTTCCTGGAACAACTCGAGAAGCCTGACGTAGACCATATTGAAGGGCTGCCTCCCACAGTGGCTATAGAGCAGCGAACGATAGCCACCAACCCCCGTTCAACGGTAGCCACAACGAGTGAGATATACGATTATCTTCGCCTTCTATACGCGCGCACGGGCACTCCACACTGTCACCAGTGCGGGCAAGAGGTCAGCCGTCAAAGCGTTGAGGAGATTGCCGAGAAGGTGATGCAGGTACCGCCGGGTACCAGGATAATGCTGCTGGCCCCGGTTATAAAGGGCAGGAAAGGTGAACACCGGGAGGTCCTGGAGGCCATAAGGAAGGAGGGCTTTGTAAGGGCGAGGGTAGACGGCGTGCTGGTAGACATAACAGGGCTCACAAGATTGAGCCGCTACAAGATCCACAACATAGAAGTGCTGGTAGACCGCCTGGTGGTAAAAGAGGAGATTGGTGACAGGCTCTACAATTCTATCCAGACCTGCCTCGGGGTGGGAGAGGGGATGATGGTTCTTTCGCAGGAGAAGAGGCGCGAGTGGCACGACACACTCTACAGCCAGCGCTACGCCTGCAAGCGATGCGGTGTGGGTCTTGAAGAGCTGGCACCAAGGCTATTTTCTTTCAATAGTCCGTGCGGTGCCTGCCCCGCCTGTGAGGGCCTCGGCTCGAAGATGGAGTTCGACCCTGAGCTTGTCGTGCCGGATGACGGTCTCAGTCTGAGACAGGGGGCCGTACAGGCCTGCGAAGACCCAGGTACAAGAATGGACCGTCAATACGCGAGGCTTTTGAAAGATTTCTCCAAGAAATTCCCCGCACCTCTTGACACCCCTTTCAAGAAGCTCCCCAGGGGCATAAGACAGACCTTTCTCTACGGCACAAACGGCACAACAGGAAAAGACTTCGACGGCGTGATACCCACCCTCAGGAAGCTGTACGATAAAACGGGACGCAAGGCTGTGAAGAGGCGGCTCGAGTCTTACATGTCGGAACGCCCGTGTGAGGCCTGCAACGGCGCAAGGCTAAGGCCTGAGGCGCTGGCCGTCAAAATAGACAAGAAAACAATCAGTGAGCTTACGTCCATGCACGTTGAAAAGGCCCTGCAATTCTTCCGGGACCTGTCTTTTTCCGGAGAAAGGGAGCTGATAGCCAGAGAGATACTGAAAGAGGTCGCCGGGCGGCTAAAGTTCATGGCGGAACTGGGACTGGGCTACCTGACCTTAGACCGCACCAGTACCACCCTCTCAGGCGGAGAGGCCCAGCGGCTGAGGCTTTCCTCCCAGGTTGGTTCGGGACTGATGGGGGTGTGCTACGTGCTGGATGAACCCACCATAGGTCTTCACGCAAGAGATTGCGGGAAGCTTATCAAGACGCTTAAATCGCTGCGGGACCAGGGAAACACGGTAATCGTGGTGGAGCATGATGAAGAGACAATCAGAAACGCCGATGAGATAATCGACCTGGGGCCGGGCGCGGGAGACATGGGTGGGAACATAGTAACTCATGGAACACTGTCGAACATAATGGAACGGAACGCCTCTATTACGGCAAGCTATTTAAGAAATGAACTGAACATAAGCCTCCCCTCAAGACGGAGGAAGATAAAACCCGAAAACGCCATAATCATAAAGGGCGCCAGGGAAAACAATCTGAAGTCGATAGACGTTGCGTTTCCCCTGGGTGTTTTCTGCTGCGTCACCGGAGTGTCGGGGTCGGGCAAGAGCACCCTTGTTGACCAGATACTGCACCGGGCACTGAGCCGGGCAATCTACAGGAGCAACCTTAAGCCCGGCGAGCATGACCGCATCGTCAACATCGAGAGGATAGATAAGGTAATCGAAATAGACCAGTCGCCCATCGGCCGCACGCCGCGCTCAAACCCGGCCACATACACCAAGGCCTTCACTCATATCAGGCAGGTCTTCTCGCAGACCAAGGAGGCAAGATTAAGGGGGTACGGTCCCGGCCGTTTTAGTTTCAACGTCAGGGTGGGCAGGTGCCAGGGCTGCGGGGGACAGGGCACGAATAAGCTGGAGATGCACTTCCTGCCGGATACCTACGTTACCTGTGACCAGTGCCGGGGGAAAAGGTACAACAGGGAGACGCTGGAAATCGTTTATAAGGACAAGACCATTGCCGACGTACTGGCCATGACGGTGGACGAGGCCTATGATTTCTACAGGAACATCCCGAAGATAGAGCGCACCCTCAGGACACTAAGAGGCGTCGGCCTGAGTTACATGACGCTGGGCCAGCCGTCTAACACACTCTCCGGCGGTGAGGCACAGAGGGTGAAGCTGGCCACCGAACTTGCCAAATATCCCACAGGAAAGACCCTCTACATACTTGACGAGCCCACCGTGGGCCTCCACTTCGCCGACATAGAAAACCTGCTTAAGATACTCAACCGGCTGGTCGACATGGGCAACACCGTGATAGTTATAGAACACCACATGGACGTAATAAAGCAGGCCGACCACGTTGTGGACCTGGGGCCGGAGGGTGGAGACGCCGGAGGGGAGCTGGTGGCCGCGGGCACGCCCGAGCAGGTGGCAGAAAACAGGAGGTCGCACACCGGCCGCGTCCTGAAGAAATACCTTGCATAGGTAAGTAAGCCCTGTTAAATACGGCGTAAGGTAATTGCCGTATCAAGCAAAAGGAGGTTATCAGGATGGACTTCGATCTGGGTCAGAGCCTGCGCAACGCGTCGAAACAGGTCTTAGAAGGTTGCAGACAGATACACTCAAGCACCGATCACAGGGCAGCCAGGAGAGAACTTCGGGACTATATAACAAAAGAATTTCTCAGAAAATACGTGCCGGACGCGTATGGCACGGAAAGGGGTTACATAATAACCTCCGGGGGACATTCGAGTTATGAACTCGACATCATCATCTACGACAAAACAAAGACCCCCCTGTTGTGCCGGCAGGGAAACTCTCACGTACTGCCGGTTGAAGGGGTATACATTACCGCCGAGGTACACTCTTCACTGACGTTCGAGGACCTGGAGAGGAGCATCGGAGACACCGAAAGGATAAAAAAACTGAAAAAATCCGCGTATCTGAAACCCCCGACGCCAGTATATAGAATACGTGAGTTCGGGGTGTTGAAGGATTATTTCAACATCGTCTCTCACATCCTCGTTTATGACTCGCCGTATACCATGAAAGAACTCACCGGGAAATTAATGGAACTCAACCACAACCGGAACGTACTGCCACAACACCAGATTGACAGCATCTTCATACTCAATAAGGGGGTAATCTTTAATTACAGAGAGGTGGAACTTGGGGGCAAGACGCAGTTCATGGTACTGGAGGACACCTACCGCGCCTATACCGATTCAGAAGACGCCTTACAACTGTTCTACCTGGCCATAATGAGCCGTCTGGGCAGGGTCTGGACGCACGGCATCGACCTTCGGGAATACGTAAAGATACAGCTCGAACCAAACGTGCTGAAACATCTGGAGAGTAACCGGCCGGAGAACTACTAGGGACCACAGAAAACGCCGCACGATTGTTATTCTAAAGCACCGCAGGGGCAGGTCAAGGCCACGCCTTGACCATGAATCAATAGATTACAGTGCGTCGGGTTGAAAACCCGCCCTCAGCCTGGACGCACCCTGCAAACATCAATTGTAGCGGCAGAGCTTGCTCTGCCAGACACTGACTGTCATGTCGAGCGAGCCCAACCACTGCAAAACCCTTTCTGTCTCTACTAAACATTCTACGCAAAGGCCCTCAGTCCCAGCACGTCCCTGCCTATTATTAGCTTCTGTATCTCTGAGGTGCCCTCGTATATAGTGGCCACACGCGCGTCGCGCAGGTATCTTTCCACGGGAAACTCGTCCGAATAGCCGTAGCCGCCGTGTATCTGCACGGCCATATTGGCCGCCCTCAGGGCGGCCTCTGAGGCAAAGTATTTTGCAATAGACGTCTCCAGGGTGCCCCTCTTGCCTTTGTTCTTCACGTCCGCGGCCTTATAGACCAGGAGCCTCGCGGCCTCGGTATCCGTAACCATGCGGGCGACCATGTCCTGAATCAGTTGAAAAGAACCTATGAGCCTGTCGAACTGGACGCGTTCCTTTGCGTATTTGACGCCCGCGTCTATGCATGCCTGGGATATGCCCACGCACCCTGCCGCAACACTGAAGCGCCCGTTATCAAGTCCCGACAGGACCACTTTAAACCCCTGCCCGACCGCTCCCAGCACGGCGGGACCGGGAACTTCACAGTCTTCCAGGAAAATTTCTGCCGTGTTTGAAGACCTCAGGCCGAGCTTGTTCTCTATATCTCTTGTGGTAAATCCCTTCGTCTTCTTGCACTCGACAAGGAAGGCCGTCAGGCCCTCGTGTTTCTCCCTGTCATCGGTTCCGGTTCGCGCGATAACGATGGCAAGGTCTGCGACTCCGGCATTTGATATCCAGGTCTTTGCCCCGTTCAGAACCCAATCGTCTCCGGCCGGGACAGCCCTGGTGCTCTGGTTGGCGGCGTCCGAGCCTGCGCCGGGTTCTGTCAGGGCGAAGCACCCGATCATCTCGCCCCTGCATAGCAGGGGCAGGTATTTCTGTTTTTGCTCCTCCGTGCCCCAGTTGAGGATGCACAGCTCAACGAGTGATACCTGCACGGAGAGGGTTGTCCTTACCGACGAGCATGCCCTTCCAATCTCTTCGGTGATTATGGCATGACTTGTGAAATCCAGCCCGGCACCGCCGTATTTCTCCGGGACGGGGCCGCCCACCAGACCCAGAGGGGCCATCTTTTTTATTATCTCATGCGGGAAGCGGCACTTCCTGTCGTTCTCTCTCGCGACCGGGATGATTTCCCCCTCGGCAAACCTCCAGGCCATTTCCTTTACGGCCTTCTGCTCCGGAGTCAGTTCAAAGTCCATTGAAACCACCTCCTGTGGGTTAGGCAGGTCTTACTTATGCCGTGTGTGGATAGGGGTCATCGCCGTGTGTGGGAGGACAAGAAAACGTTATGCCAAATCTCTCCACAGGCACGGGGCGTCTCCGCCCTGCGAGAGGGCCTGGGCGAGGGCGGTTTCCGCACAACGTATGAGGTCTCCCGGAGTATTTACACCCTTATCGGAGACATTGGATATACCCATGCTCACGGCTAGTTTATTTTCGGGTTGGCCTGGTAATTTGTATTGTGAGAACACCCTGTGAATCCTCTGTGCCACAAAAGAGGTTCCATCGGTGTTTACCATGGGCAGCACTACAAGTAACTTTTCTTTGGTGTAAGGCGCAATGATGTCTGATGTCCTTACCATGCTTGAGAGGAGCGCTATCGACTCGTCCAGCATTTTATCCAGGAAAGCGGCGCCTCTCTTCTCTATGTTCTCAGTAAGGCCAGACACGCACACCACAATACAAGATAGTTGCAGGTCGTATCTCTTGGCGCGCTCGAATTCGGATTTAAGCAGTGTTTCGAGCAGGTTGTGGTCGCGAACTTCCATAACCCTCTCCCCTCCCCTTGGGTCTTAAGATTTTTAAGGAGAATTTCCTCCCATGTATATCTGCCCCCTATTTTATAGAAAATCCCCGCCAGTTACAGTCAATTTAGAGTCTGCCTGGGCGTTCGCGCAATGTCTCTGAGGCGTATGCAGGGCCTCCTCTTAAGAAGAGGTGTGCTCGATGTCTTCCCGGGCTATCTCTCGAATCTTCTTCAGTCTTTCCAGCATGGAAGACAGCTTGTCGATAGGCAGCATGGTTGCCGGGTCGCACAACGCCTTCTCAGGTTCTTCATGAACCTCAATGAATATCCCATCGGCACCTGCAGCCACGGCAGCCCTTGCAACAGGTTCCGCCATACGTCTGTCTCCGCCTGAAGTGTTACCCTGTTCGCCCGGCAGTTGTACACTGTGCGTCGCGTCAAATAATACGGGATAACCAATCTCTTTTAGTATGACTATTGACCTCATGTCGCTGACCAGATTGTTGTATCCGAAGGTGGTCCCCCTCTCGGTAAAGATTATATTGTCGTTACCGGTGCTGAGGATTTTTTCGGCCACCAGCTTCATATCCCATGGCGCCATGAATTGACCTTTCTTGACGTTTACGGGTATGCCGGTCTTCGCCGCACTGAGGATGAGGTCTGTTTGACGACAGAGAAAGGCCGGTATCTGTATAACGTCCAGGACCTTGGCGGCCGCCTCCACCTCTTCGGGGTAGTGAACGTCCGAGAGGACTGGTATCTCCAGCGAAGACTTCACCTCGTGGAGTATTTCCAGGCCCTCAACAAGTCCCGGGCCGCGGAACGAGTGCATGGAACTCCTGTTTGCCTTGTCATAAGAGGCCTTAAACACAAAAGGTAAGTCGAGACCTTGAAGGAGTTCCTTCAGCCTCTTTGCTATTCTAAGACACGCCTCTCTGGTCTCAATTACACAGGGGCCAGCCACAACGGCCAGAGGCATATCAGGTCCAATAGAGAGGTTTTTTATACGGACGGATTTCGTGGGCTTTACCCCCCTAAGTAGATGTTAAATGCTACCTCTTACAAAGGGGTATTTCTCTGAAAACGATACTATACCATAGACTTACTGCACAGTCAAATCCGTAAATCAGATAAATTTTAGTTGCAATCCTAGCCTGTATTGCATATATTTGCCATGTATAAAATGGATGAGGTATACATGTTACGACCTCCCTGTAAATTTCTGCCATTTGCGAGCAACTTGTCTGCTGAGAAAGAGTTGCGGAATCACACCCTGTACGTAGTTGTTGTGTTAAGGAGAGAATATGGATATAGCGGCTGATACAAGTATATTGGAATCCGAGGACATCTCGAGGGATGACGTAAGACTATTAAGAAACAAGGTTTATGCCTCGGCAGACGAAAAGAAAAACCTTGAGGAAGAGGTAGAAAAACTCTCACAGACTGTAAAGAGCGACCAGGACCCTGCTAAGACGAAAATGCTTTGCCAGGGCTTGGGCATCGGTCTCTGGCTGTTAGGACGTGCAAAGGAGGCTGTGGAGGTATTGGGGGAGGTAAAGTCACGAAGGGTCCCCGCCTATTATCTGGGGAAATGTTACGAGGAATTGGGCGAATATGAAAAGGCCTTGGACAGCCTTGAGATGTCCCGAAAAGACGGCGCAAGGGAGTTTGACCTGGAGATGGACTTGATAGGCGTGAAGAGAAAGGCCGGGATGCTAAAAGAGGCCTTGAAGAGGGTGACGCAACTGTCGAAGGCCCATGGTGATGAAGCCGAATTACATTACCAGTGGGGCTGTTGTCTTGAGGACGAGGGGGAGTATGTTGACGCCATGTCTCATTATCAAAAGGCGTTGGAGCTTGACCCCGAGCATGCCGGGGCGCACTTCCGCATAGCCTATAATTACGACCTTGAGGGGGAAGACGATAAAGCCATCGAATATTATGAAAAATGCGAGGGCCTCACGCCCACCTTTACCAGCGTGTTTATCAACCTCGGCACGCTGTATGAAGACCGTGGAGAATACGAGAAGGCGATAACATGTTTTGAAACCGTGCTCAGGGCCGACCCAGACAACGAAAAGGCATATCTTTATCTCAAGGACGCGAAGGCCTCCCTTAACATGTACTACGACGAGGAGAGGATAAAGGCCAGGGATAGAGCGTGTGAGGTACTCAACATACCCATATCAGATTTTGAGCTCTCGGTAAGAAGCAAAAATTGTCTGGAGCGGATGAATATCCGCACCTTAAGGGACCTTACCCTGGTAACTGAGACAGACCTGCTTTCTTACAAGAATTTTGGAGAGACCTCTTTGAACGAGATAAAAGACGTGTTGGTACAAAAGGGGTTGTCCCTGGGGCAGGCCCTGGAGGCACCCAGGAGTTTCCTGGAGGCGTCCAGGAGGTCTGAGGAGCAGGCCGCGGTGCTTGAGAGTCCTTTAGCTATGTTGGAGTTGTCGGCCCGCACCACAAAGGCCCTTGAGAAACTGGAGGTAAAAACCGTTGCTGAACTGGTGTCCATGTCTGAAGAGGAACTCAGTTCTCACAAGACGTTCAAGAGTGATTATCTGGCGGAGATAAAAGAGAAATTGCTGGCGTATGAACTGAGTCTGAAAAAAGAGGGGGAGGAGGAGAAGGAGGAGAGTTCAGAAGACTAGTATGTTTTGAATCCAGGTCTTCGGTCTGCAATTCAAGGGGGGTGGCGCTCAGGTCTTTTTGGAAGAGGGTGTTGTAACATTGCAAGTGTCAGGGTGGGTCTCAGGGCGAGTGTTAGGGGTTGATCCCGGCCTCGCGGTAACTGGTTTCGCCGTGGTGGAGGTTCTTGAACGGGGCGGCCAGGTAAAAGATTACGGTTGCATAAGAACCAGTTCCAAGCTTGCCAAGCCTGAGCGGCTAGGTGCCATATACAACGGTATACACGACATAATCTCTAAGTGGTCGCCGAATTTACTTGTTATAGAAGACGCCTTTGTCAATATGAAATATCCTAAGGCCGCGCTTCAACTGGGAGAGGTAAGAGGCGCAATAAGCGTGGCGGCCCGGAACTTGAACGTAGACGTTTGTGAAATAATGCCTTCCGAGGCGAAACTGGCATTGACCGGTAATGGTGGCGCCGGTAAGGCACAGGTGGCGAACGCGGTGAGGAGGATACTGGTTACAGACGCCCCTTTCGGGTCAAGTCACGTCTCAGACGCGCTTGCACTGGCCCTGACGGGTCTGTCCCGGAGTGGCCGGTTCAATTGGCCCTGAGAGGCGACGGGGAGCCGATTTGGCTGATAAGCAACACCACACTCAACCGATGGCCAATAACCGAACATCTTTTTCCGGCGAAAGAGCCGTCTTTTACGTCACGTGATCCGGTACCTTAAAGGAACACTATTAAAAAAGGAAGACGACAGAATCGTTCTATTTACAAACGGCGTTGGATATGAAGTCCGGTTGCCCGTAGTGGTAAGGTCAACGTACAATGAAAAGGAGATTGGCGAGGAGGTAGAGCTTTACATCTCCTACCAGCAGGCCGAAAAGCAGCCGAAACCTGTCCTTGTCGGTTTCAATAGTGAACCTGAGCGGGAGTTTTTTGAGAAACTCCTTACCGTGCACCGTATAGGGACCTCAACGGCGGTAGACGCCCTCACAATACCCATAAGCAGGATAGCAAAGGCCATTGAGGATAAAGACGTCTCCACGTTGAAAAAGCTGAATGGCATTGGGGCGCGCGCCGCGGAAAAGATTGTTGCCGAGCTAAACGGTAAGATGGCAAAATACGCCCTGATGAGTGAAGGCGCTCCACTTGAGCCAGGTGAACCGGAAGACCTTAAAAAGCAGGTGGTAGACGTGCTGGTCAGGCAGCTGGGGTACAGGTCCAGCGAGGCGTCCAGAATGGTCGAAACGGCCATGGAGAGGTCTCCGGAAATCAGTTCTCCTGAGAAGCTGTTTGAAGAGGTCTACAAGTACCAGAAAACTTGAGAAAACCTGATACGGGTGAGGGGGAAGTTCGCACCTTTTTAACATAGGAGGCCCATAATGGTGCCACCGGAAACTTGTGAAGCCTTACACCCGGCCTCTACCTCCGGCGGGAATGACGTGTACAACCTGAGGCCCAAAAATTTATCCGAATATATCGGCCAGTCACAGGTGGTCGAATCTCTCGGTATCGCCGTAGAGGCCGCGAAGAAAAGGGCCGACGCCGTGGACCACGTCCTTCTGTTCGGCCCCCCCGGACTGGGCAAGACAACCCTCGCCAACATAATTGCCGTAGAGATGGAGGTGGATATAGTTACCACGTCCGGCCCCGCCCTTGAAAAGAGCGGAGATTTGATAGGTATACTGACGAATCTAAAAAAAGGAGACGTCCTTTTTATAGATGAGATCCATCGCGTGCCCAAGACAGTAGAAGAATACCTGTACTCCGCTATGGAAGATTATTTTATAAACGTCATTTTTGACAAAGGGATGAACGCGCGCAGTTATCGTTCGAGGCTGGAGGAGTTTACCATGGTGGGCGCGACCACCAGGGCAGGGCTTCTGTCCTCCCCGCTCAGAGAGAGGTTCGGCATACAGAGGGGCCTGGATTTTTACAGCATAGAGGAACTCTCCAGGGTCATCGCGCGTTCCGCGTCACTTCTCGGCGTGACCATTGAAAATGACGGCATCGGGGAGATAGCAAAACGTTCCCGGGGAACTCCGAGGATAGCCAACAGGGTTCTCAGGCGGGTCAGGGACTATGCCGAAGTACGGTCAAATGGCGTGATAACAAGTTCTGTCGCATGCGACGCCCTTCGCCTGGAAGGTATCGACGAGGAAGGGCTTTCAATATTGGACCGGAAATTCCTGGAGACTATAATCTGTAATTATAAAGGCGGCCCGGTCGGGCTGGAGGCGATAGCGGCCGTCCTTCACGAGGAGCCGGACACCCTCGCGGACATGGTGGAACCCTATCTGCTGAAGGCCGGTTTCGTGCTCAGGACACCAAAGGGCAGAAAGGCCACCGAACGCGCCTATTCCCGTCTGGGGCACCCCGTGCCTGACGGGACCGGCGGACAGCTTCCTCTACTACCCGGACATAAAGGAAGTAATACATGAGACTCCTGCTTCACGTCTGCTGTTCGCCCTGTCTCTGCGCCCCGCTGGAAGAGCTTAAGAAAGACAGCCTGGAGATAGAGGGTTTCTTTTATAACCCGAACATACACCCACTGCTGGAGTTTCGCCGGAGATTGAAGTCGGTTAAGGTATACCAGGAATCATCGCCCGTGCGTATTCATTACTGTGAAGATTACGGGCTGAATGAGTTCCTCGAAACGGTTGAGCGTTATGATGCGCCACAGAGGTGCAATGATTGTTACCACATGAGGCTTACTGCCACGGCCAGGCATGCGCGCGCCAACGGCTTCGACGCCTTCAGCACCGCGCTGCTCTTCAGTGACAGGCAGAAGCACGAACTCCTGAAAAAGGTCGGAGAAGAAGTCTCACACAGGGAGGGATTACCATTTTATTATATGGACTATCGCCACCTCTACGCTGAAAGCCACGAGATGGCAAAAAAGAGGTGTCTTTACCTGCAGTCTTATTGCGGATGTGTGTTTAGCGAACAAGAACGCTACGATCCCACCACTAAATATCTTTACAAGGGGAATCTGAACGTCCGGTCATGAAGTTGTTAGAGGGTGGCATATATAATGGTTATACAGAATAGATGATTGGGAGGATTTAATCTGAGAGTTGACTGCGAGTGCGGCCACCCCACACTCAGGAAGAGGGCGTTACTCCCTATTATATTAACCCTCTATCTTTCATCCTGCGGGAAACCAGCCGCTGAATATAAATACGAGGCCATCTGGCGTAAAGCCCCGGAGGTGCAGGTGGTGTTATTGAAAGACGCAAAAACCGCCAGGCTGGCGCTGCACGCGCCATACAGGCTGGTTAACATGAACAGCGGCAAGACACTTCTTAGAGGCAACGGGCTTGGAGAAACAAGTGTCTCTTTCAGCGGCAGCGCGTTTATACTCGGGAGAGAGAGTTTTCGCGCAGCCGGTGTTAAGCTTGTTTGCCGCAGGGACGGTGCGGTGGAGCTGAACGGCACCCGTTATCGCGGAGAGGTCTCTCTCGTCGCAGCGCCTTTGAACAGGTTGAAAGCCCTCAACCGCCTCAGCGTGGAGGAATATATCAGGGGCGTCCTGGGGAGCGAGATGCCCAATTACTGGGACAAGGAGGCATTGATGGCCCAGGCCATATGCATAAGGACCTACGCACTCGACATGAAAATGAGCGACAAGAAACTCAGCTCCCTGCATCTGGCCTATCGCGGAACCACAAACGAGAATTGGAGACTTGACAAGATAGTGGAGGAGACCAAGGGTATAGTCATGTTCTATAAAGGCAAGCTCTTTCCCGCCTATTTCCACAGCACCTGCGGCGGGCATACGGAGGACGCCGCCCATGTGTTCGGTAACAAGGGCCTGGCACCCCTCAGTGGCGTAGAATGCGGATTCTGTGACAGGTCTAAATACTACCAATGGGAAGCAGACATTAACAAGGCCGATATTGAAGAGAAACTAAAAAAGAAATACCCGGGACTGAAAGGGGTCTCCACCGTAGTGCCCGCCAACCCCGGGCCTGGCGGGCACAGCTCCACGGTAGTGATAAAACACGACGGTGGAGAGCTGAAAATGGGAGCCAACCAGTTTCGTCTCCTGGTGGGCCCAAACGTCCTGTACTCTACCGCCTTTTCCGCGCAGGAAAGCGGCCCTGTGATAAAATTTACCGGGAGTGGATGGGGACACGGTGTGGGTATGTGTCAATATGGCGCAGAAGGGATGGCAGAAAAAGGCGCTCAATGGTACCAGATACTGAGACACTATTACCCCGGGGCAAAGTTTGTAAAGGTTTATCAGTAACGGGCCCGTACCAGCCTGCCGGCTAATGAGGCGCACGAACCGTGAAGGGTGGGCAGGCAGGGAGACTGTTTTTTGCGGTTCAGGGTATTAGGGACAGATAGCCGCTCAAATGCGAGATACGGTGAGATAGAAACGGGCCATGGGACAATAAAGACTCCGGTCTTTATGCCCGTTGGGACCCAGGCAACGGTAAAGACGTTAACACCCGTCCAGCTTAAGGAGCTGGGTGTAGAGGCCATTATATGCAATGCGTATCACCTGAGCCTCAGGCCGGGCCAGCAGGTTGTGAAGGATTTGGGTGGTATTCACCGCTTCATGGGCTGGGACAGGGCTATTGCCACCGACAGCGGCGGGTATCAGGTATTTTCCCTGAAAAATATTACCCGGATCTCTGAAGAGGGTGTAGAATTTTCTTCCCCCGTTGCGGGGGAGCCTGTATTCTTCACACCGGAGAAGGTGATGGATATTCAGATGACTCTGGGAAGTGATATAATGATGCCGTTTGACCATTGTGTTTCTTATCCGTGTGAGCGTGACGACGCGAAAGAGGCCATGCTCAGGACCAGTAGATGGGCCGGGAGGTGTCAGGCCGCCTTATCCGCCCGCAGGCCGGGTAAGCACGCCCTTTTTGGTATAATACAGGGCAGTGTATTCAAGGACCTGCGCCTGGAGAGCGTGGAACGCCTGGGTGAAATGGACCTGGACGGCTACGCCGTGGGCGGGCTGAGCGTGGGAGAGGGCCGGTATCTTATGAACGAAGTACTGGATTATACCATAGAAAAGCTCCCGTGGGATAAGCCGCGTTACCTCATGGGTGTGGGTCCGCCGGCAGATATTATGGACGCCGTCGAAAAGGGTGTGGACATGTTTGACTGCGTGCTGCCGACGCGTAACGGCCGAAATGGCTGCGCCTTCACCTGGAGCGGGAAGATAAAGCTCTTTAACAGCGTTTACAGGAACGACCAAAGGCCCCTGGACGACAGATGTGGCTGCTATACGTGCAGGACGTTCTCCCGCGCCTACCTGCGACATCTGTTTTTCGCAGGAGAGATACTGGCTATGACGCTTGTGTCTCTGCATAACGTGTATTTCTTTCAGGAGATAATGTCCGGCGCCCGTGAGGCCATCCTTAACGGAACCTTTGGCAGTTTTAAAAATAGGCTTGTTGAGGCCCAAGAAAAGGAGAACGATAAATGATTTTCCTAGCTCAAGCACCAGTCCACCCGTCTGTGTTCTGGGCCACTATGGTGCCATTTCTAATAATGGCCACTATCATCTATTTGTTTATCATCAGACCCCAGAAGACAAAAGAGGCGCGGAGACTGGAGATGCTTGCCGGCATAAAGAAGAACGACAAGGTAATAACCAGTGGGGGTGTACACGGCACGGTTCTTAACGTCAAGGAAACGGAACTTGTGCTTCTGATAGACACCAACAAAGATATTAAAATAAAGATAGAAAGAGACGCCGTTACGTCTGTGCTGAATAAGGGAGAGAAAGACAGTGAGGGCTGAGCTGGCCACTAACTCCCGTAAGATTTAAGACAACCTGCACCTGGACGAGGAGGATAAGAAGAGAGGAAAATGCCTAAGGAAATCTACCGCTGGAAGATGCCACTTATAGTAATCTTGATTGCCGTTGCCATCTTTGCCCTTTATCCGCCGACCAACAAGGTGATGAAGGTTGAGAAGATAAAGGAAGTCGACGGGCAGGTCGTGGAACGGGAAATAATAGAAAAGTCGTGGATGACCTTTTTGATGGGGAAACCTGTCCGCAAAGAGGTTATCATCAGGGAGGAAATTGGCGCTGACGGCAAGAAAATAACCGAAAAAATTGTGGAAGAGATAGCCAGGGGTAGAGTAAAGCTGGGTCTGGACCTCAGGGGTGGGTCTGAGCTCACATACAAGGTAAGGATCTCACCCGCTGAGGATAAGCCGGGGATTACCCAGGAGGTTATAGACGTACTGGAGAAGAGAATAGACCCCAGAGGCATAATGGAGTACAGGATACAGGAGCAGGGATACCACCGCATCCTTATTCAGGTTCCGGGCGCCAGCCACTACGAGACAGAAAAGCTCAAGGAGCGGATAGTGCGGCTGGGGAAGCTTGAATTCAGGATTGGCGCGCCAAGAGACTCTAAGGAGTACAAAGACGCCCTCGAGGGTAAACCCGTGGCGGGTTACTACAAGCATTGGGTCGGAAAAAAGAAGGGAGAGACGGGCGAGCTTACGGAAGAATGGTACCTGGTACGGAACAAGATAGAGCTCAGCGGAGAGAATTTGTCCAGGGTCTATCCCGACCGCAAGAACGTGCAACCCGTAGTAGGCTTTGAGTTTAATACCGAGGGCAAGGCAAAGTTCAGCCAGCTCACCGAGCGGAATATCGGGAAGCCGCTTGCCATTATTCTCGACGATATACTGTACTCCTCGCCGGTTATCCGCGAGCGTATACCGGGCCGGGGCATTATCGAGGGGAACTTCACACAGGAAGAGGTCAATAATCTCCTGGCTATTATGCGGGCAGGAAGCCTTCCGGCCGACCTTGACCTGGAAATGGAAATAAGCGTAGGCCCCAGCCTGGGTAGAGATTCTATCAGACACGGTCTAACGGCAGGTCTTGTGGGTGGCGCATTTGTCGTGTTCTTCATGGCGACATATTATCTTGGCGCGGGCCTGGTCGCCAACATGGCGCTGGGTTTAAACATGCTTCTTGTCATAGGGACCCTGGCACTTTTAGGAGCCACGCTGACCCTTCCCGGTATCGCGGGACTGGTGTTGATTGTAGGTATGGCGGTAGACGCCAACGTGCTGATCTTTGAGAGAATCAGGGAAGAGATAAACAGGGGTAAGGCAATACCGCAGGCGCTGAAGACCGGTTACGAAAAGGCATTTACCACAATTATCGACTCGAACCTGACCACACTTATCACCGCCCTCATACTCTACGCCGTGGGTACCGGTCCCGTTAAGGGTTTCGGTATAACCCTGACGATCGGCCTCCTGGTCAACCTCTTTACCGCCATATTCGTTACCAGGGTGATATTTGAGATCCTGGACATGAAGGCGTTCAGGATGTTACAGTTCTTCCAGAGACCACACCTGCAACTCCTCAGTTTCTTTAAGGTGACGGCCCTGGCATCGGTCGTGTTGATTGCCATCGGGCTGACGGTCTTTACGTGGCGGGGCAACGACAAGTACGATATAGACTTTACGGGTGGCACGCTGGTACATCTACAACTGGCTGACCCCACACCAACCGGGGCCGTAAGGGACGCATTGGCCAACGCAGGCTATGACAACGCAGAGGTCCAGGGCATCTGGGATACAGCCACCGTATCTGCGGCAGAGGCGTCAGAGTTTGGAATAAGGATAAAGGGCATAAGCGATGAAAAGGCCTCCGAGAAACTGGAAAACGACGTCAAAAAGGCCCTTGGCAACCGGTTGGGCGATATGGCGTTCGGCGCGACGCCCGCAATTTTGAAGCTGACACTGCAGGCCCCGGCAGAGGAATCTGAACTCAGAGCACAGCTTGCCAACATGGGATATACCAACGAGGACATAATATCACTTTATCCCGTCGGTGTAACGACTAAGAGCTTTAAGATTACCGTACCAACCTTAAGAGATATAAATGCGCGTGTTGAGACCACGGAACTTCTTTCCCAGGGTATACCAGGTCTGGCCTTTAACGAGGTAAACCTAAGTTTTGGAGAGATGAGAGAGGTAGCGCCCCAGGCAGTTGCGCCGGGGATGATGCCCATCGCCCGGGGCGGGCTTGAATGTGACCTCAGCAGCCCTGTAGACCCTCAGCTTCTCGAGCTGGAGCTCGAAAGGTGGGGTTTTACAGACGTTGTCGTCATAATGCGAGAAGAGAGGACGAGAAAAGCACGCAGTTCGCGGCTTGAGATACGCGGCCCGGTGAACACTTTGACCGAGATAAAGGAGGGGATGGAAAAAACCGTCAAGCTCCCCGCGTTTACGTTCCTGACGGACACCTCTCTGAGGATAGAACTGGACAGCCCTCAAGAAAAACAGGTCCTGAAAGACCATCTCACGGCACTCGGTGTCACCCGGCTAATCTCTCTGAACGCGCCGTCCGAGTCCTTCTCAATAGAGATGAACCCCTTAAGCGCCAGCAAGGTCCAAGAGAAGATAAGTGACGACATAATTGATACGTTCAAGGACAGTTTTCTCCATGAAAAGACAGGTGTGAGCTTTGAAGACCTGCCGGAGACGGCCGGCGCGGAGGGGTCCGCCACAGAGCCGGAAGCGGCTGAATCCCTGGTGCTTATGACCCCTGGCAAACCCATGATAAAGGAGAGAATAGAGGACATACTCTCAAAAGCGGGCTACGCCGGTGCGCTGGCAGAGACCCTTGAACCGGGAAAGACCTATCGCTCTGTGAAGATCCGTATAAAGACCACAGAGGTTGAGGCGATGAAGGCTGACCTGACCAAGGCCCTTATGGTTACCGATCCGCTGAAGAGGGTGGTAAGTATTGGTTCAACGGTTGCCGGAGAGATGAAGAACAGGGCGGTTTTGGCACTTATATTTGCCTTGTTTGCCATTATCATTTATATATGGATTCGCTTCGGCGAGATCAAGTTCGGCGTTGCCGCGGTCTTAGCCCTTATACATGACGTGCTCTTTGCTATGGGGGCGGTAGCCGTGGCGGGTTGTTATCCCGCTATCTTTGGCGACGTCAAGATGAACCTCGCCATGGTAGCCTCCTTCCTCACGCTCATCGGTTATTCGCTCAACGATACTATTGTGGTTTTCGACAGGATAAGGGAGAACATGGCCGGTAAAAAGACGGTGAGCGAGGAGTTGGTCAATGAAAGCATAAATCAAACCTTGAACCGGACGGTAATAACGTCTGTAACCACGTTCTTCGTGATATCGTCCCTCTATTTCCTGGGCGGTACGGAGATACACGGTTTTGCGTTTGTTATGATGGTTGGTGTGGTGGTTGGTACGTATTCTTCTATATTTGTTGCGAGCCCCGTCCTTGTCTACTGGTCAACGGTAAGGAAGGGCTTTGGTTTTGTGTTTTTAGTTTTGACTGCGCCCCTGTGGATCCCCTGGAAAGTGATTAAGAGCTTACTTGGGGGCGGGAGCAGTATTCGTCCACGCAGGGCGTAGAAAGACGGAAGGATTTGGGGTGGCGCCTTTTACTGTTTTTCAGGAGGCGTTATGTCTACAGGAAGAAAGAGCATTATCAGAAGATGGGAGACACAGGTAGGAATAGGGGTGGCAGTTGCGTGCTTTGCGGTGCTGGGTGTGTTTCTTGGTCTAAAGATCGGGAGTGATAAGCCGGATAAGGCCATAAAGACGCAGCAGACCGAGAAAGCCTCTATCGTTAAGAAAGCCCCGCGCACCAAAGCGGCCAGACCGGCCGAAGTGGTGCTGAAGGTTGATAAAAGGACTCTAGGGATCCCCGACCTGGGCGGGCCAGGCAGGGAAGTATCAGATTTGCCGCCAGAGGCTTATGGAGAAGGTGAACCTGTTGAGGCGGAAGACGCCCTGGTTCTGTACAAGAGTAACAGGTTGAAAGCGGCGCGGCATGGGCGGCCATCGGTGGTTGAATATTTATCAGAACGAAGGCAGGAAACGGTTTTTGAGGAACCTCCTGCGATAGCGTCTTCTTCTGAGGAGATGGTCGCAGCTAGTGATATGGGAGTAAGCGGCACGGCAGTTGCCGAAGACGCCGTAACGTCGGCGGAGAGTGGCGTCGAGGATAAGGTTGCAGCCGCCTTCCCCAGGGCACATAAGGTCAGGCCCAGTGACACACTGATGGACATCTCAAAAGAGTATTACGGTACCGTATCAAAGTGGAACCTAATCTATGAAACAAACGGCCTGTCGAACAGAGACATATTAATTGTTGGTCAGGAGTTGGTAATCCCGTCCCTGGACTCCCAGGCTGTTCCGCAGCAAAAACCCGTGGTGAAGAAGGTGTCATCCAGCGGCAGGAGAGGTTCATTAGGAGTCGCCCACAGGGTGCAACGCGGCGATACACTGCGGAAGCTGGCCAAGGCATACTACAAAGACGAGTCAGGATGGAAGAAGATTTCCAAGGCGAACAAGGGGGCTCTGAAAGGCCGGGAAACGCTTAAACCAGGGGAGGTGCTTATAATCCCCTGATTAAACATCTGTTGGTATCGGAGAGAGAAACATGGGAAATGCTATGGTAAGGAGGATGCTGCGCCTTTGCTGTTTAACGGGCTTTGTTCTGGCCCTGAGTGGAGGCGCCTACGAACTCAGGGCACAGGTTATGAGCAGTCCGTTTCCTTTGTTCAAGCATGACCTGCAACATACAGGGAGGAGTAAACACAAAGGCGCTCAAACTGCAAACTGCAAGTGGACGTATCCGTCAAATGACCAGATCGTCTCTTCGCCTGTTGTGAGCGATAGCGGAATAATCTATTTTGGGAGCCTGGACGGGAACCTGTACGCGGTAAAACCTGACGGGCATACCAAGTGGTTCTTTACCACGAGGAGCGACATCTTTTCCACACCCGCCATTGACACTGCCGGCACGATATACGTGGGCACCAGCGGCAACTTCCTGTATGCCATCGGGAAGGACATGAAGCAGAGATGGAAGTTCAGGACCGGGGGGGCCATCCTGTCGTCTCCAAACATAGGCCCGGACGGGACCATCTACATAGGGAGTATGGACGGCAAGCTCTACGCCATAACCTCTGACGGGGTCACCCGGTGGACTTATCAGACCGGTGACAGCATAGCGGTTTCCTCTCCAGCCGTGGCCTCAAACGGTACCATTTACGTGGGCTCCAGAGACAGGAAGCTCCATGCCGTAGACGCGAAAACCGGAAAAAAGAAGTGGGTCTTCCTCGCAGGCGACAAGGTCGATTCCGCACCATCTGTCGGGGATGACGGCACCGTATATTTCGGCGCCAATAACGGGATACTGTACGCCCTGGACCCGAACGGTAAACAGCAGTGGAAGTATGAGACGGGGTCCTGGATATACGCCTCCCCCTCCATAGGTGCTGACGGCACGATTTATTTTGGGGCGAAGGACGGCAAGATTTACGCATTGGACAAGGACGGCAAGCTGAAGTGGAGCTTTTCTACCGGAGACGGCGTGAGTTCTTCCTCGGCCATAGGTTCTGACGGGACGATATACGTCGGTTCGTGGGACAGCAAGCTCTATGCCATCGACCCTGACGGCAAACTCAAATGGAGCTACGACACGGGCGCCTCCATAGCCAGTTCACCGGCAATCGCCTCCGACGGCACCGTCTACGTGGGATGCGATAGCGGCACGCTGTACGCGTTCGGGGAGTAGTAGTACTTTTTCCCTGACAGGTGTATAGAAAGCGGTATCTTGACCGGAGCAGCACTTTTGTGATATAAACGAGAAAGTGCTTGTAATCGAGGAGGGGTAGTGTCTGCATGATAGGTATATCTAAATTATACTGTGGGACCGTTGAACCGTCGGATGCGCTCCGCTACGGCAGGCAGTCGAAGCGGCTCCCGTCACATCTCCTCCAGTTCTCCAGCGACAAGAAACCCGTTGTGGTATGGAACATGGGCCAGCGCTGCAACCTGAAGTGTATACACTGCTACTCCCAGTCGAGAGACATAGAGTATCCCGGTGAACTTACGACCGAGGAAGCAAAGGCCATGCTCGACGACCTTGCCAACTACGGCGCCCCCGTTATACTCTTCTCCGGCGGCGAACCCCTTATGAGGGAAGACCTCCTCGAACTCGCCCATCACGCCAAGAGCAAGGGCCTCCGGGCCGTGATAAGCACAAACGGCACCCTGATTACAAGAGAAAAGGCGAAGGAGCTTAAGTCTGTCGGCCTCTCCTACGTCGGCGTAAGCCTCGACGGCATGAAAGAGACCAACGACCGCTTCCGCGCCGTTGAGGGCGCCTTTGACATGGCCATCCAGGGTATCAGGAACTGCATGGCCGAAGGAATAAAGGTCGGCCTTCGCTTTACGATAAACAAGGGGAACGCGCAGGATATCCCCGATATATTCGAGCTTATCTATAACGAGGGCATCCCCAGGGTATGCTTCTACCATCTGGTCTATGCCGGAAGGGGTTCCAAGCTCATAAAGGAAGACCTCAACCACGAGGAGACGCGCCGGGTGGTCGACCTTATTATGGATAAGACAAGAGAGATGCATGGCCGGGGCCATAAGCTTGAGGTGCTGACGGTCGACAACCACGCGGACGGGCCGTACCTCTACCTGCGCATGAAGGGGGAAAACCCGAAGAGGGCCGCCGAGGTCTACGAACTCCTACAGATGAACGAGGGCAACAGTTCTGGCAAGGGCCTCGCCTGCATAAGCTGGGACGGGGCCGTGCACCCGGACCAGTTCTGGAGGCACATCATACTGGGCAACGTGAAAGACAGGCCGTTTAGCGAGATATGGGACGATATATCCAACCCGCTCATGGCCCGGCTGAAGGACAAAAAACCACACCTCAAGGGCCGCTGCGCCGAGTGCCGGTGGCTGAACATCTGCGGCGGTAACTTCAGGGCGCGCGCCGAGGCCTATTACGGCGACATGTGGGCCCCCGACCCGGCCTGTTACCTCAGCGACGAAGAGATCGGCATCGCCGTAGGCGCCGCACGGGAATAAAACCCACCGTCATTATTCATTCAAATTCAAGCCTTTGGATTTGACGTAACCCCCGCCCGCGGCCTTTTCTCCGCGTGAGGAGAGGCTTTTTTGTCGTCCATTAACAAACGCTGCGCGGTTGCGACACCTCTGCCCGGCTCTACCGGGTAGCCGCTGTCGTGCAGGCCCTTCTCCACGGCGGCGATGGCCGTTATGACGTCAAAATCATTCATGTAACCCACGTGCGCCATACGGAATATCCGGCCCTTCAACTCGACCTGCCCGCCGGCTATGCTGACGCCGTATTTGTCCCTCAGATTCCTTATGAAAGCCACGCCGTCTACGCCGTCAGGCACCTTGACCGCCGTCAGTATATCGCAGGGTTGCCGGGCGAAGAGTTCCAGCCCCAGGGCCTTTACGGCCTCTCTTGTGGCCCGTGCGAGCCGTGCGTGCCTGGCCCAGACGTTTTCCAGACCCTCCTCCTTTATCATCTCCAGCGCCGTCTTAAGGGCCACAACAAGCGACACGGCGGGCGTGAAGGGTGTGGTGTCCTTCTTGAGCGCCTTATCCATGACACGGAGGTCCCAGTAGTATCTGGGCAGGCCCGCCTTTTTTATCGCGTCCTGCGCCGTAGGTCTGACAGCCGCGAAGGCCAGACCCGGTGGCATCATAAGGCCCTTCTGTGAACTGGTTACCGCCACGTCCACCTGCCATTTGTCCATAAAAAACGGGCTTACGCCGACAGCCGTTATGGCGTCAACTATTAAAAGAACCGGATAACCCTTGACTATGCCGGCAATGGTCTCAATATCATTCTGCACCCCTGTCGATGTCTCGCACTGGGTGATAAAAACAGCCTTAATGGACTTATTTTTCTCAAGCGCGGCCTCTATCGCCTCCGGTTCTGCGGCGCTGCCGTATTCCACGTCCACGCAAACTGTCTTCACCCCGTACGCCTCGCAGAGTTCGGCCCATCGCTCCCCGAACTTACCGCCGCGCGCTACCAGGGCCGTGTCACCCCTTGATAGCAGGTTGACCACGCATGCCTCCATCGCACCCGTGCCGGATGAGGTGAACGTGTAGACCTTGCCCTCTCTGGTCTGGAACAGGTCTTTGAGGTCTTCCGAGACCACTGCAAGCAGCCTGGAGAATTCGGGCGTGCGGTGGTGTATAAGCGGAGCCGCCTCTGCCAGAGATACCTCCGGCGGTACAGGCGTAGGCCCCGGCGTAAATAGGTAATGCTTCTTTACCATGGTTTTATGTCTAAAGGATTAAGAACTCTCCAAAAACCCTCAGGTTAAACGGGAAAGCGTTATAAAAGTAATTGCGTATTATAGTTTGATGCGGGGCGCTGTCAACAAAATCAAGCCGTCCGGGCGGTCGAGACGTTTCAAAACCGGAACCCCCCTATTCCTTCTTCCGCCTCTCCCGCATCTCGTTATAGAGCAGGATGGACTCGAGGTCGGGCAGGATGGAAAGGGCCAGCTGCCGCTCCACCTGCGCTTCCTTCAGCAGTTTTGCCAGTTTGCCGCCCTCTTCATACGTCAGACCAATCAGGATTTCATCCATCACCTTGCGCCTGTCAACCACTCGTACCATGGCAGTCCTCTTCAACTATGATTAAAGGTTACGCCGGTCAGTTGGCTGGAGGGGCCGAAGATCTTGACGTTACGTCACCTTTACGAGCTTTTCTCCCGCTTTTCTTCCCTGGTCTTTTTGCTCCGCGGTCCCAAAGACGATGGGGAACATCTCATCTATCTTCTCGACAAAGTGGAAGTCAATATCGGCCTTAATCTTTTCGGGCACGTCTACGAGGTCCTTGTCGTTCCTTTTTGGCATTACCAGGACCGAGATACCGGCCCTCTTCGCGGCCAGGACCTTTTCTTTAATACCGCCTACCGGCAGCACCTTGCCCCTTAGCGTTATTTCACCTGTCATTGCCACCTCTGGCAGTACGGGTCGCTGCGTGAGGAGGGATATAAGGGACATTGCCATGGTTACACCCGCTGACGGACCGTCCTTGGGTATCGCCCCCGCGGGCACGTGTATGTGGAAGTCGTATTTTGTAAAATCCTCAAGCGATATGCCTAGTTCCTTTGTCTTGGAGCGCACGTAGCTCATAGCCGCCTCGGCAGACTCCTTCATAACCTCGCCCAGAGACCCGGTGAGTGTCAGCTTGCCGGAGCCGGGCATGTAGGTAGATTCTATAAAGAGTATGTCTCCGCCCGTGGGAGTCCACGCCAACCCGGTAGCAACGCCGGGTTCTGCAGTCCGCTCCGCTATCTCACTGAAGTATACAGGAGGTCCGAGAAGTTCGTCCAGAGAATCCGCCTTTATCGTCATAGATTTGACCTTTTCGGCCGCGACCTCCTTTGCCACCTTTCGGCATAGGGTGGCTATAGTCCTCTCAAGGTTTCTCAGGCCCGCTTCCTTTGTGTAGGTGCTTATGACGGTCTCCAGGGCGTCGTCTTCAATGGTTATGGCCTTCTCGCTGAGGCCGTGTTCCTTTATCTGCTTGGGTATTAAGAACTGTCTGGCTATGGATATCTTTTCCTCTTGCGTGTACCCCGGCAGTTCCAGGACCTCCATGCGGTCCTTGAGGGCCGGGGGAACGGGGTCAAGGAAGTTGGCGGTGGTGATGAACATGACCTTTGAGACGTCAAACGGCACCTCAAGATAATGGTCTGAGAAGGCGAAGTTCTGTTCAGGGTCGAGGACCTCAAGCAGCGCGCTGGCCGGGTCGCCACGGAAGTCCGTGCCAAGCTTGTCTATCTCGTCCATCATAAAGACGGGGTTGTTTGACTCGGCCTTGCGGAGTTGCTGGATAATCCTCCCCGGCAGGGCGCCTATGTACGTACGGCGATGGCCCCTTATCTCAGCCTCGTCTCTTACGCCGCCGAGCGATATGCGCACGAACTTGCGTCCGAGTGCGCGGGCGATAGACTTGCCGAGAGACGTCTTCCCCGTCCCCGGAGGGCCGACAAAACACAAGATGGGGCCCTTCATGTCCTCCTTCAGCTTGCGCACCGCAAGATACTCCAGGATCCTCTCCTTCACCTTTTTCAGGTCATAGTGGTCTTCGTCGAGCACCTTTTGCGCGGCGTTAATGTCCAGGTTATCAGTCGTGCTCACGTTCCAGGGAAGCGACAGAACCCAGTCCAGATATGTGCGTGAAACGGTATACTCGGCGGCCTGAGGGGGCATGTTTTCGAGCCGGGCCAGTTCTCGTTCCGCCTCTTTTTTGGCCTCGGGAGGCAGCTTGATCTCTTCTATTTTCTTCCTGAGTTCGTTAACCTCCACGGTGCGCTCATCGCCTTCACCCAGTTCGTCCTGTATGGCCTTGAGCTGCTGGCGGAGGTAGTATTCCCTCTGGCCCTTATCTACCTTACTCCTCACCTGGCCCTGAATCTTTTTGGCCATCTCCAGCACCTCCATCTCATGGTTGATGAAGGTGTTCACCTTTTTCAGCCTTTGCTTTACGTTTACGGTCTCAAGTATCTCTTCCTTCTCCTGCAGGCTTATCGACAGGTGGGAGGCAATCATATCTGCCAGCCTGCCGGGGTGTTCTATGTTCATAACCGCGATCTTCAGCTCCTCGGGGAGGTTAGCGGCCATGGATATCATCTTCAAGAACAGGTCCGAAGCGCTGCGGGTCAGGGCGTCCATTTCCATTCCCGTTTCCACTTCGTCCTCAAGGGTATGTACCTTTGCGACGAGGTAAGGGTCTTTTTGTGTAAACTCGTCAATCTTGAGGCGCGAGGTTCCCTGAATCAGCATCCTTGCCGAGTTATCCGGCATCCGCAGCATTTGAAGGACTATTACGGCGGTGGCGTATTCATAAATATCTTCCGGCTGCACATCCCCTTCCTTCTTCCCTTCCCTCTGGAGGCTCAGCCCCAGAAGTCTTTTTCCCGTAAGGACGTTATCGAGAAGTTTTAGCTCCTTTTCCGTGGAGACGCCGAGGGCGGTCACCATCTGCGGGAAGACTACGGTGTCCACGACAGGGAGTATCGGCAGTTCGGAAGGTATTTCAACCTCATCGTGTACAAGGACGTCGTCCGGAGCCGGTAATATCTTACTGTCTTTTTCCAGAGAAGATGGTTTCTCCTTGCTTCCCATATTTTTCTGCCTCTGAAAAGATGTACCGGACAAGGCGCGTTACAGGTAGATTCTTACGGCCTTTTCTGTCCTTCGGGGTTCCTGAGACTTGGGCACGGTGATCGCCAGAAAGCCGTCTTTGTAGTGAGCTTCAATTTTGTCTTCATCTACGTACTTTGGGAGAGTGATGCTTCTCTCAAAATATCCGTATCTCACCTCCATAACATAGAAACACAGCTTTTTGTGTTCCGAAGGGTCCAGTCTTTTGCCGCTTATCACCAGGGTATTGCCTTCAAGCACGATGGAGATGTCCTTCTCTCTGGCCCCGGCTACTGCCATTTTTATTATAAATGCCTCTTCCGTTTCATAAACATCGGTTGGTGGTCGCCAGGTCTCAGTATCGAAGGAGTGGAAGGGATTTTTAATGCATATAAATTCCTGGAAGATTTTGTCCATCTTGAAACTGGGGGGCACCGCCATTATCGCCTCCTAACAGTATCATTTAACGGTACTTAGAAACTACTCTTGACAGTTAGTTTACCATAGCCGGGTATAAAATTCAAAAACTTTTTAGCCCTGGCCAGCGGCTCTTCGTGACGAGTCGTGTCGGGGGGGGTGTAGTGATAAAGAAGATTAAGGCGCGGGCCTTTTGCCGTTAGCCCGCCTCTTTTTCACCGGGTTCTCTAGTACATGTCTCCATACCCGCCGTATCCGCCGGGCATAGGTGGCGCGGCTTTCTTCTTTTCAGGAATTTGTCCTACAAGTGCATCCGTAGTCAGCAGGAGAGCCGCCACGCTGACGGCGTTTTGGAGCGCGCACCTGACAACTTTAGTCGGGTCAATGATACCCTCTTTTATCATGTCGCAGTATTTGTTCTTGCTTGCGTCATAGCCGAAGTTGTCGTTGCCGTCCATGATCTTTTCTACGACTACCGGCCCGTGAATTCCCGCGTTGGAAGCTATCTGTGAGGTGGGTGCCCTCAGCGCGCGACGCAGGATGTCAACGCCGACAGCCTCACCGCCCTTCAGCTTCAGCCCGTCGAGGGCCGAGAGGCTCCTTAAGAGTGCCACTCCGCCACCGGGGAGTATGCCTTCCTCCACCGCCGCGCGGGTAGCGTGAAGGGCGTCCTCCACCCTGGCCTTCTTCTCCTTCATCTCGCTCTCCGTCGCAGCGCCTACTTCTATTTGCGCCACGCCGCCAGCCAGCTTCGCCAGCCTCTCCTCCAACTTCTCACGGTCGTAGTCGGACGTAGTCGCGCTTATCTCATTTCTCATCTGTTCTATACGGCCCTGTATGGCCTTACTGTCACCGGCGCCCTCGATGATGGTGGTGTTCTCTTTTTCGATAACCACCTTCTTTGCCCTGCCCAGGTCGCTTAGTTTAACCCCCTCTATGTCTACGCCCAGGTCTTCAAATATGGCGTTTCCGCCCGTCAGGATGGCTATGTCCTGGAGCATCGCCTTGCGCTTGTCACCGTACCCCGGAGCCTTGACGGCGGCACACTTAAGCACACCGCGGAGTTTGTTGACCACTATCAGGGTCAGCGCCTCTCCCTCCACGTCTTCCGCTATTATCAACAGGGGTTTCCCCTGCTGGGCCACCTGTTCCAGAACGGGTACGATGCTCTTTGCGGTGCTTATCTTTTTCTCATGTATGAGCACATACGGCTCCTCCAGGACGGCCTCCATGCCCTTCGGGTCCGTTATGAAGTACGGTGAGAGATAGCCCTTGTCGAACTGAAGCCCTTCAATCCATTTTACGGTGGTCTCCAGGCTTTTACCCTCTTCCACGGTGATAACGCCGTCCTTGCCCACCTTCTCCATCGCATCGGCTATGATCTTGCCCACCTCATGGTCATGGTTTGACGCGACAGTGCCGACCTGCTCTATCTCCTTACGTCCTTTGACGGGGATACTTATCTGTTTGAGTTTCTTTACCACGGCCGCAGCCGCCTTATCGATTCCACGCTTCAGGGCCATCGCATTCTCACCGGCCGTTACGTTCTTCAGCCCCTCGATGAAGATTGCCTCCGCCAGCACCGTTGCCGTCGTGGTGCCGTCACCGGCCACGTCACTGGTCTTCGCCGAGACGGACTTCACCATCTGCGCACCTATATTCTCTAAATGGTCTTCAAGCTCTATCTCTTTGGCAACGGTGACACCGTCCTTGGTTATGGTGGGCGAGCCGAAGCTCTTTTGCAGTATCACGTTCCGGCCCCTCGGGCCTAGAGTTATCTTTACGGCGTCTGAGAGCTTCTTAATGCCGTTACGGATGGCCTCCCAGGCCTCCTGGTTGAAGACTATCTTTTTGGCTGGCATCTCTATCTCCTCTTTCTATATTGAAACTTATCTAATAAGTTAGCAAACCCAGTGCCAAAATTCCAGGCCCAAAACAATGGGTGAGTGTGCGTATAAGTGTTGTGTGTGTAGTACATTAAGTTGCGATATGACATTCCGTCCCCTCCCCCAGCGGCTGTCAAATTGGCAGTGTCTTGTATTTTTAACCATCCGCCTTTTTGCATGTTTTTGCGTAGGGACAGGGCTTGTCCCTGTCCGCGGACAGCCGCAAGGGCTGTCCCTACAATAAACTTTGCTTCCACAGAATGACGTTGGCCAAATTTCTTCTACTGCGGTTCGGCGTATTCCTTGGAGAACAGGCGGTTTACTCTGGTGTCGGCCTCAAGGAGGCCGGTAAGGATCAGTTCTATACCCGTCTCGGAGACGATGTATTCTTGCCCCTCGTCGGTGGTAAGGGGCTGGTTGTGCGCAATCTTGTTTATCAT
>JAMXCW010000017.1 GCA_024451685.1 Candidatus Bathyanammoxibius amoris
CACACGAAATCACTCCACATCGCCAACGGGCTCGACGAGAAACGGCTCCTGAAGCAGATACGGGAGATTGACAGACTAAATGAGAAGCTTAGGGGGTTCAAGCTGCTTAAGTCGTCTGAGTGCGACATACTCGGTGACGGGACTATGGACATGCCGGACGAGGTGCTGGAGAAGCTGGACATCGTGCTTGCCGCCGTTCACACCGGGTTCCGCCAGCCCAGGGAGCAGATAACCGAAAGAATACTTGCCGCCGTCCGCAACCCCTACGTGAACATAATCGTACACCCCACCGGGCGGCTCATAAGCGCACGCGAGGGGTATGACGTGGACATGGACAGGCTGATGGAGGCATGCGCCGAGACAGGCACGGCCCTTGAGATTAACAGCCACTTCGAACGCCTCGACCTTAACGACATAAACGCCAGAAAAGCCAAGCAGATGGGCGTCCGTGTGGCCGTCAATACGGACATGCATTACATCGACCAGTTATGGCTGATGGAGCTTGGGGTCGGCGTCGCCCGCCGGGGGTGGCTGGAGCCCAAAGACGCGATAAACACCTACCCGCTCGAAAAACTCCTCACCTTCTGCGGGGCGAAGCGGAAAAAGATGACCGCGGGACGGTAATCGATCATAAATCTGTTAGATGGGGTGCTTAACCGCTATAACATTTCCCGCTGCGCCTCTTGCGGGGCAGGGGGGGATTCTATTTTTTTGGCGGGCATTGACTTGCTCTCGCCCAGCGGCTCAAGGTGTTCAAGGCGGGCGCCGAATTTGTCAAGATCCTTGCCCGCATCCTCATACTTCTGGAGACTGTTACGGAGGTGCTTGCCCAGCGTCTCAAAGTCGCCGCCAAACCTGCCAAAATCTCCCCTGAGCGCCTGGAGATGTTCCAGGACCTCCTCAACCCTCTCCTCCAGCCGCATGCCTCTCAGGCCCAGCAGTATGGTCTGCAAATACAAGTAAAAGGTGTTGGGCGAGACGGGGATGACTTTTTTCCGCATGGCGTAGCCGGAGATGCTGCCCCCCGCGGACTCGTCCTTCACAATAGTCTCGTAGTAGACGTTCTCGGCGGGTATATACATGAGCGCGAAGTCAAACGTCCTCTCGGCGGGGCGGATGTATTTCTCGGCTATGGTGTCGATGTGCTTCTTTACGTTGTTTAAAAATTCTTTCCGCGCGCGTTTCTTTATGTCCGCGTCGTCCGCCTCGATGCAGCGTTTAAAATTTTCAAGCGGGAACTTCGCGTCTATCGGCACAAGCCTCTCGCCGAGCATGATAACGGCGTCCACACGGTCGCCGCTCTTGAACTGGTACTGAAACTCGTAGCGGTCCTGAGGTATAATCTGTGTGAGCATGTCAGTTAGCAGGAATTCACCGAACCCGCCCCTCAGTTTCGGCGGCCGCAGGATATCCTGAAGACTTGCGATGTCTTTACTGATTTCAACCACACGGTTTGTGGTCTGGTGGAGCTGCCCCAGCTTGTTCTGCACGTCGCCCACCACTTTAGCGGCGTTATCGAGCCGCGAGCCGAGGGCCTCGTGCGAGCGCATTAAGAGTTCCTGGTGCGAGTGGAGGCGCTCCCCCACCTGTTCCGTTAGCTGGCCGAGGCTCTGGCGGGTCTCGTTCCTCATGTCGTTCAGCTGCTGCTGCAGCATCAGGGCCTCTTCGCCCTTGCCGCGCCTCATGAAGGCGACCGCAATCCAGACGCATATCCCCACAAGGAGCACCAGCAGGAAAAGAATCGCGAGGTTCATGAGTTCCATAGTAAGCCTTCGTCCCTTTTATGTATAGTGTTCTTTCTTCTTTTTATAAACCTCGACCCGGAGACGGTTGTCATTCTAAGGTCATCACATATTGTCTGTTAACCACCTTCCCGTACAATATCTGACATATTAACCGATTTGAACTTCTCACTCAATGGTTTTTCACTGACGTTGTCTACCGCAGGCGTTCAAATAATTATGGTAGACAACGACCTTTACGGTCGTTGAAGCAGAGTAAACTCTGCCGCTACAAGAACTATATTTGTCGCGTCGGGCCTCCGTACCCGGCGTCTTTCTTTTTATGTCCGATATCTCCATCAGACGTTATTTTTTTCCTCGTCCGATGCGGACATCGGACGCTACAGATTCCCTCGCGTGTTACCCCTCCCAAATCCCCTTGACACCGTTGCGCGGGGTGGATTAAAATCCAGTTGTCTCCCCATACACATAAGATGTAAACATGGAAGTATTTATGAAGGCTCTGTCTAAATTAATCCGAGGCGGCAAAAAATTCCGGTCTCTGCTTGAGGACCTGAAATCCGGCGGTGAGGTGTATGCAGGCGGGCTGTGGGGCTCGTCGGCGGCGTACCTGGTGAGCGCGCTGGCTATTGATATTGATGAAAATAAAGCGGCTCCCTCCAAAATATTCGTTATCACCGCCAATGTGGAAGAGGCCGAGGAGTTCTGCGAAGACCTTAACCTGTTCCGCCCCGGCACGGCCTCGGTCTTTCAGCCCTGGGAACGTTTCTCTACCGATAAGTGGAGGCCGTCGGTACAGCTCCCCGCCGAACACCTGCAGATACTTCACCCGCTCCTTTTCAGCGGGGAGAAAGCGAAAAATTCTCCCGGGTCCCATGCCACCGCTATAGTCTGCTCCATACAGGCACTGTTGCAGGGACTTCCCCGGCCCGGTACGTTGATAAAGAACACCTGGAAGCTATCGGTCGGTGACGCGATAGACCGGCAGAAGGTACTGGGCTGGCTTTCTGAGAGGGGTTTTAACAAGGTCTCGCGTGTGGGGGCCCCCGGCGAGTACGGGTTTCGCGGAGGGATTATGGACGTCTTTCCCGCGTCCTCCGACCTGCCCGTCCGCATAGAATTCTTCGGCGACACGGTGGAGTCGCTGCGCCTCTTTGACCCCGGCACGCAGGTGTCCGTCAGGGAGATGAGTGACGCCAACATACTCGCCCTCAGAGAGGAGACGTCTCTTGCCGAAGAAGAGGGGTCTCTGTTCGATTACCTCCCCCGCGACACATGGGTTATGTTGAAAGAGCCGGCACAGATTGAGGACCGCGCCCTGAAAACCGTTCAGACCCAGCCGCGGACCCTCGACTACGGCGCGATAAAAGACAGGTGGCAGGGGTATACCACCCTGTCGCTCTCATTCCTGCCGTTTGCGGATGAAAAAGCGGCGCACAACTTTGAGGTGGAGTCTGTAGAGCGTTTTGGTACGTCGGCGGCAGGTAGTGATAACGGCGTTCAAGATTCCGGGAAGAGAGATTCTCACGATTCAAACCTGTCCGCGAGTCTCGCCGCGCTCGGCGAGTTGGACAGGGTTATGTCACAGGCCCCGCGGGGCAAAAAAGTGCGCACGGTCGTCTTTTGCGCCAACGAGGCGGAGAAAAAGCGGCTCCAAGAGCTTTTGGCCGGTACGAAGACGGGTCTCGAGCTGGCCACGGGCAGACTCAACAGGGGGTTCTTCGCAAGAGACGCCGGGCTCGTACTCTTATCCAACCATGAGATATTCCATCGCTACAGGGTCCGCCGCAGGCCGGGGAAGGCCGTGCCCGCAAGGCCCATCGAGAGCCTTTACGAGCTTGAGCGCGGCGACTGTGTTGTCCACGTCGCCCACGGTATCGCCCTGTTTCATGGTGTTGAGATGCTGGAGCACGAGGGGCAGAGCCGCGAGCATCTTGTGCTGGAGTTTGACGGCGGGACCAGGCTCTACGTCGACGGCTCGAAGATGGAACTGGTTCAAAAATATATCGGTCCCAGAGAGCACCACCCTCCGCTGAGCAGGCTGGGGGGTCAGGGTTGGACGCGCAGGCTCAAAGATGTGGAACGGGCGGTTACCGACCTGGCCTGCGAGTTGCTTGACGTGCAGGCCATGCGCCGGGCAAAACCGGGGATAAAATATCCCGCCGACATGGAGTGGCAGAAGGAGTTTGAGGGCGAGTTCCCCTACGAAGAGACCGAAGACCAGCTAAAGGTAAACGAAGAGATAAAGGCGGACATGGAGTCGCGCAGGCCGATGGACCGGCTGGTGTGCGGAGACGTGGGTTACGGGAAGACGGAGCTGGCGATACGGGCCGCGTTCAAAGCGGTCATGCACGGCAAACAGGTGGCCGTACTCGTCCCCACCACCATACTCGCCCAGCAACACTACAGGACGTTTTCCGAGAGGATGGCGGATTACCCCATAAGGGTAGAAGTCCTCAGCCGTTTCAAGACCCGTTCGGAGCAGAAGGCCACACTGGAGTCGTTGACGCAGGGCGCGGTTGACGTTGTGATAGGGACCCACCGGCTCATACAGAAAGACGTCAGGTTCAGGGACCTGGGGCTTGTCGTGATTGACGAAGAGCAGCGCTTCGGGGTTGGGCATAAAGAAAGGCTTAAGAAGCTCCGTCAGACGGTGGACGTACTTACGCTGACAGCCACGCCCATACCGAGGACCCTCCACATGTCGCTGCTTGGGCTGCGGGACATTTCGTCCCTGAGCACGCCGCCGCAGGAAAGACAGGCCGTAAAGACCAGGCTGATGCACTACTCCCCCCAGAAGATACGCCAGGCGATCCTCTTTGAACTCAACCGTGAAGGACAAGTATACTTCGTTCATAACCGGGTTTACAACATAGAGAACGTGGCCAGCGAGCTTTCGAAGATAGTGCCTGAGGCGACGATTGCCGTCGCGCACGGACAGATGTCCGAAAAAACCCTTGAGGAAAGAATGGTAGCGTTTATTGACAAGAGGTTTGATGTTTTGCTATGTACCACTATAATAGAGTCCGGCATGGACATCCCAAACGTCAATACTATCTTTATAAACGATGCGGACATGTTCGGCCTGGCGGACCTCCATCAGCTCCGGGGCAGGGTCGGCCGTTACAAACACACGGCCTACGCCTATCTGCTGTTACCTGCGAAGAGGCCCGTCACCCCTGAGGGGGAAAAGCGGCTGAAGGTCATTGAGGAGTTTTCCGAACTTGGCGCGGGTTTTAAGATAGCACACAGGGACCTGGAGATACGCGGCGCCGGCAACGTCCTCGGGGCCCAGCAGCACGGGCACATACAGGCCGTGGGTTACGAGATGTTCTGCCGGCTCTTGAAGTCGGCGGTAAGACGTATGAAGAACGAGCCCTCTCCGCCGCCGGGCAGGGACGTTTTAATAAACCTGAACCTCGACTCGTACCTGCCACAAGAATACATGCCCGAGGAAGACCAAAAACTCGAGGCATACAGGAAACTCTCCCGTTGCGGTTCTGTCGAGGAGATATCGAATTTTGAGACGGAGCTCCGGGACAGGTTCGGACCGCTGCCCGCGGAGGCAAAGAACCTGCTTATTGAAAAGGAATTACGGCTTGCGGCACAGGCGTACAGTGTCCGTTCCATTGTCAGAACCAACGGGAGGCTGGTGATGAAGGTGGATGACCTCCGGAAAGCGGAGGCCGGTCTTTACGGTGTGCGCCATCGGCTCCGGGTTATCGACGAGAAAACGGTGTGCCTGGAACTTCCCGGGAGCGACGCATCGCCGGAGGGCGCGGTGCATTTTCTAAGAAAGGTCTTCAAGCTCAAGGCGTAGCGTTTTAAGAGGAGGACTATCTCTTTGAAACTATTCTATCATATTCGACACGCGGCATCCGTCGTGTTTATTGCGGCTACGGTGTTCTTCACGCAGGGCACGCTCGAGGCGGAGAGGCGGTACGTGGGTACAATCGTGGCGGTGGTTAATGACGAGATAATCACCAAGGAGGACGTTCAAAGACGTGCGGCTCGGGCAGCGGCCGGCATTATGAATAAATATAAGGGGCGTGAATTGCAAAGGAAATACGCGGAGATACTTCAAGGTGTCCTCGATGAGCTCATAGACAGGCAATTGCTGGTACAAAAGGCGCACAGCATCATAGACAAAAACCCTTACGTGCAGGAAGAGATTGAGAAGGAACTGGATAAATTTATTAAGGACGCGGTGGCAGAGGTAGGCTCGATAAGCGAGTTCTACAAGATTGCCGTAAAAGAGGGAATCAACCCTACTGAAAAGAAGGTACAGTTCAGGGACGACCTGATGGTTGAAAAGCTGCTGAACTCATACGTATTTAACAAGATAAGCATTTCCCCGAGAGACATCAGGGAGTACTACCGGGAGCACCGGGACGAGTTTGTGGTAGAACGGTCGGTAAGGGTGGCGCAGATAGTCCTTAAGTTCAGGTCTTATTCTTCCAAGGAAGAGACCTGGAAGACGGCGGAAGAGATAAGGGACAGGGCCTTAAAGGGAGAGGATTTTAAGACGCTGGTAGAGGAATTCTCCGAGGGGCCCAGGGCCGCCCAGGGCGGTGTCTGGGAATTCGATGAGGTGCTGCAGATGAGAGGAAAGTTGAAAAGAACCGCCCTCGTGCTGGAGAAAGCCGAGATAAGCGAGATCGTGCGCACCGGCAGGGGCCTCCACATCCTCATGGCAGAGGAGGTCAGGGAAGTCAAGGAGCCGGACTTCCAGAAGTTGCAGGCGGATATAAAAAACAGGCTGTTCAAACAGAAGGCCTTAAAGAGAAAGCGAGAGTACTTAGCAGAGCTTAAAGAGAATGCCGTGATAAGGGTCGTCCAATCGAGATAATATTTCACACGAGGGATATACACTATGGCTATAATTGCTGATATTGACATCGAAGAAGGTTTTGAGAACCGGGGACAGATATGTAAGATGGTTGAGGAGGTCATCTGGGAACTGGGTATAAACGATAAACTGGCGAGTGTGTTAATTACAACGCCCCCTTCCGGTTCTTCCACAGACATGAACTATTTCCACCCGAAGAATAAGCACCTGGATCTCGAGATAGTGGATTCCCTGCGTAACCTGGAGGGCCGGGTCAGGCACGAACTCATGCACGTAGCAGACCAACTGGATAAAAAGTTCAAATACAAAGAAGCCCGTGTACCGAAAGAGGGCACCGCCGAGCACAGACGTTATAAGTATCTGTGGAACATATACATAGACAGCCGTCTCTCGAGGAATGGAAACCCCGCCTATGAGACCTGCGACGGCCGGAAAGAGGAGATGGGAGAGTGTTACCCTGAGCTGAGTGCCGCCTTCAGGGAAAAGGCCTTTGATTATCTCTGGGAACTGGAGCCACTTAACCAGAAACAGATTACAGATATGAGCTGCGACCTCTTTTCAGCGTCAAAGGAGTTGGAGTCTCTCTCCCGCTCACACGGGGAGAAACTGCGTAAATTCAAGAACCGGGAAGAGCTGGAAAACTACGGAAAGTAGGTTGCCTTTAAGGCCGCGGGAAGGGGTTCTTTCCGGAGAAAATAATCAAGGATTTTTGACAACTGCTTCAGATTCCCGCCCCGCCCGTCTATATGGAATCGGTGGAAGAGAGAGGGGCAAACGACATAAGATTGACTGTGAGAGCCCTCAATAAAGGCCGTCCCAAAAAACCCTTATGTCATTCTGTTTTGAGAGTTCGCTGGCTCATCGTTTGAAAAGACACGGGTACATACGAGGAGAATGAATGACGACGGAGAACGACGAACTGCTCATAAAGGTCCGGCGGTATCAGGCCTCAATGTTGAAGGACGCCTACCGCGACCTGATGGAAGATGAGGGTCACAAAAAACTTGTCACCTTTCTTCTGGACACCGTTTACGCGCCCGAGGACATATACGCGACCGCCGAGACCTTCGGGGTGATGTACGATTATTCCATAAAAAGACTCAAGGATGAGCCGGCAGCGATGTTCTCAAAGTTGATGGAACTAAACCGCCTCACCGATGAGATTGACCGGTCTCTGGCGCAGAAGATTGGCGGGGCGTCAGAGATAACCGGTGCCGCTTACGGGGACGCGCTGCGTGCGTGCGATAACCGCAAAGACCGCGAGCGCCACGTCGGGCTCCTTGTCGAATGCGTTACCTCCCTCCACCAACTTACCCGCCACCCTCTTAACGCCTTCATGTTCAAGGGCATAAAACTGCTCCTGCCGTATCTGGGCCGTCCAAAGGCCATAAAGGTCGTTGAAGAAGGCTACAACACCCTCCTCGGAATAGAAGACATCTCGCGGTTCGGAGAGGTTGTAAGGAAACGGGAGCTTGAGAGGCTGGCAGGGGCATACGGAGATTAGCGGCTTCATTCGTTTAAGGCCACCTGCGGGGATATACATCCGTCCACACAAAATGTGACGGCTTTTCAACCTGAAGAGGACATGGTGTGGGGACTACTATCGTGCGGCCGGGCCTGAGTCTTTCTCCGGCTCCTTTGGCCTTTTTACCCTGGCCCGAACACATATTATCAGGTTGGCCAGGGCAAACGCGCCCCAAACGCCCTCCAGGGTGGCAAATACCCAGTTCCTTAACTGAAACGCATACCAGGCAAGCACAAACCCGCCGATAAAATTCATTATCTGGTAGTGTATTACGTGCCGCCCCCTCCCCCAAAAGTTTCCCATTATGAAGGCGGCAAGCAGCAGGGTAAGACCCAAAATACCCATGGACATCTCAAAGGGGGTTCCCATCCTTACAAGGCTACCTTTCGCAGGAGAATGTAGGGGCGATTCATAAATTGCCCCTGTAATCGTCTCTAAACGACCTGCTAATCTTCCACACCGATCCGGGCGAAGCGGCGTTTGCCCACCTTTATGACCATGCCGGGGGTTATGTCTACCTCCGCATTTGTATCTCTACAGGTCTTGTTGTCGATGGTAACCCCGCCCTGGGCCACCAGCCGCCTTGCCTCGCCGTTGGTCTTTGCAAAGTCTCCGGCAACCAGAAGCTTCACAATCCACATCTTGCCGTTCTTGAGTTCTTTCTCCGGGAGCACGACTTCAGGCATATCCTCGGGCAGCTCGTGTTCCTTAAACACCCGGTCGAACTCCTTCGAGGCCCGTTCAGCCGCCTTCCTGTCCCAGTACCTGGCGACTATCTCCTTGCCAAGTTCGGCCTTGGCCTCTCTCGGATGGACGTCGTGGTGGAGCAGGTCATCTATCCGGTTTTCGTCCAGGTCCGTAGCCAGTATGAAATACTTCTTCATAAGGTCGTCCCTTACGGACATCGCCTTTCCGAACATCTGGGTGGGTTCTTCGGTTATACCTATGTAATTCCCCAGGCTCTTACTCATTTTTTTATGCCCGTCCGTGCCCTCAAGGAGCGGCATGGTCACGGTTACCTGCGGTTCAAATCCCCAGTCCCTCTGCAGGTCTCTGCCCACAAGGAGGTTAAAGAGCTGGTCGGTGCCTCCCAGCTCCACGTCGCTTTTTACCATTATGGAGTCGTAGCCCTGCATGAGGGGATAGAGGAGTTCGTGCAGGCTGATGGGTACTCCGGAGGAGTAGCGCTGGGTGAAGTCGTCGCGCTCCATCATCCTGGCCACCGTAATCTTAGAGGCGAGGTTGAGTATCTCTAAGAACGGCATCTTTTCAAACCACTTGCTGTTGTACACTACCTCTGCCTTGTCCGTGTCAAGTATCTTGGCGGCCTGTTCCAGATAGGTTTTGGCGTTGGCCATAACCTCTTCTCTTGACAGTATCGGCCTTGTCTTATTGGCCCCCGAGGGGTCACCTACCATGGCTGTGTAATCACCGATAATAAATATGGCCGTGTGGCCTAACTTCTGAAATGCCGCGAGCTTGTGGATGGGGATGGCGTTGCCTATATGGATATCGGGCGCCGTGGGGTCAAGACCAAGTTTGACCCTGAGCGGTCTCTTTTCTTTCCGGGACCCGCGCAATTTCTCAAGCAGCTCTTCTTCCCGCACTATGTCAACGACGCCCCTCCGGATTATCTCAAGCTGCTCTTCTGCGGGTCTGAATGCCATTAAAACAACCCCTCTGACTGTTTAATCCAGAGAAGGGCGCACAGGGACACGGAGTTGTGCAGTATGTGTACCGCTACGGGCGCCGCAAGCGTTCCCGTCTTTTCGTACAGGTACCCCAGAAGCAGGCCCAGGATGAATATCTGGATAAATATATAGAGATTAAAATGTACCAGGGCAAAGAGGAATGAGGTGAGGAGGATGGCCTTTACACCACCCAGTGCGTCCCTTAAGGCAGGCTGTAGAAAACCCCTGAAGAGCAGTTCTTCCGTCACGGGACCAACCAGTATCCCAAAGGCGAGGATGGCGGCCACACCGAAATAGGACCTCTCCTCCAGAAAGCGTTGTACAACCGCCTGGTGTTCAGGTGTAATCCCCGCATTTTTTGTCATAAGCTCCACCAGAAAACCTGACGCGAGAATAACCGGCAGTACGACCGCGTACCTCAGGAGGCCCCAGGTCAGGTTTTTCCTCCAGTCCAGCAGGCTGACTCCCAGGGCTGCCAACGGTTGGGCCCGGCGAACCCTTACTATGTATAAGAGGTAGAGGCATGAGAGGGTATTGGTTATTAAGACAAGCGTCAACATCACCATGTTCTCGCCAAAGACCGCGCTGGGGTCCTGACCGAACAACTTGTGAAACCCGAACAGCAATATCGCAGAGCCCAGGCTCATCATCAGGAAATAAAACGCAAAGACCTTTATGGCATCCCCCACGTCCCAGGGGCAGACCCTGTCTCTACTCATTATGTCAGGTGTGCTCATATATGACTCACCCTCACGTCTTTGGCAGGTTTTTTTAAGAAAGGTCTCCCTGCTGAACGCCTCAAAACGTATGGTTAATTGATTCATTCTATCGGTCTTAGCGCGAAAAATCAACGCCTTTGGCCGTTACCGTGTATTCAAATAACTGCGTGCGGGGCGATGCGTATCTTTAACCGTTTGCACGGAATGAGGTCTTACGGCATGCCCGACCCGGAAGAGGTCCACCCCACCGTGTGTTTATTGGCGCATTTTTCAACTTGACGGGTATCCAAAATTCAGTAAATATATAAATCTCTGAAAACAGTCGTCTTAATGGAGAGATTGAGATAAACATTACATTTGACAAGCAACTCTCGGTAGTACTGGAAAACCTTCCGGGCACGATGGCGGGCGTGTGCGCTTCACTGGTGGACGCGGGGGTCAACGTCCTCGCCCTTGTCATAGCCGATATGTGTGACACCGGAGAGCTACGTATAATAGTGGACAACTGGCAGAGGGCCAAAGCCGTGCTCGAGGAGGACGGCTACGACGTGCTGGTATCAGAGGTATTAGTCGCCGAGATGACGAGCATGCCGGGGGCCATGGCGGAGATCGCCCAAAAGCTGGCAAAGGGTAACGTGAACATAGAGTACGCGTACTACGGCATCATAGAAGACGAAGAAACCAAAAAGGGCAAGATTAAGGGGGTTATCAAGGTCTCCGACTCCGCGAAGGCGCTTGACATCCTGGGTGAATAGTATTGGAGGTCTCTTTTGCACATACGTAAACTCCTTTATGCGCTCCTGCTCATCCCCTTTTTCACCACAACCGTCCTGGCGCGTGAGTGTGAACTGGAATGGAGCACGCCGAAAAAGGTAGTGTTTGACGGCAGAAACTATCTCGTCTGGACCTACGAGATAAAGAACAACACGGACAAGGTAATATCCGTCCCCGTGGCCGTCTTCCTCGCTACTGACACCGGCGGCAGATATCACGACCGCTACCATCCTGAACTCAGACCCCTGGAGGAGGGAGGAGAGGCTTACGAGAACGCCGATACTATGGCAGGCAACTTCCAGCCCCGCCAGACAAAAAAGGCCGTCGCGTACTTTGAAAACGTGGATGAGAACGCAAGGGTGCTGCACATTTACGTTACGGGCCTGTCACACTTCTTCTTCTGGAGATGGAGACTCGTTAATTACTCTTACCGCATAACCTACAGACGGTCGGGGGAAACGTGGAAACTGGTTGAACACGGCTTCTCAAAAGACGCCACCCACAAGGACTACGAAAGCGACAAAGACATCTACCCGATGGGCGGGCCCGTCACACGTTCCGCCTACCTGCCCGATTTGCGCTTTTACCTCAAGGCCCCGAAGGCCCCGGAGGGTGCCAGGCTCAACAAGATGGTGGAAGACTTTATCGACGTGTACGACGCCGTCTTCAACGCCGGCAAAACAAAAAACCCGAAAAAGGCCATCGCACTCTGGGAGGCAATCACAGACCGGCGCGACTATAAGGAGCTCGACCTTAAGTCTCCCGAAAGGGTATACACGTGGGAAGAGGCGTGGGAGAAGAACAAAAAGCTAATCGACCAGACACATGCCCATATGACACGGGAACCCTACGAAGAACCTGCCCGGGCACTATGGAAGACCTCGAAGATAGACGGGTTCAGGAAAATGAAGAACGGCGTTGTCGAGGTCTACGTCCGGTACGCGATGTTTTATAAGAAGAAGTACCGCTATGGGCTGGCCATAATTAGAATCAAAAACACGGCGCCTTACAGGCTCATACCAAAGTGGAACCAGTACCCCTACAAATCAAGGTGGAAGATATCCGACTACCGCTGGAAGCACATATCCAAGCCGGAATATAACAGAAAAGTTTTCGCCGGATACCCGAAGGTGAGATGGTAGGGATAATTTATTGGGGGCGCGGTATTGCGGTATTAGTAACACACCGCGGCTTACCTTGAGAAGATCGTAAGGTCTGTCCCTGCAAAACACTGTCATTCTGAGGGAGTGAAACGATCGAAGAATCTAGATTCTTCGCTGCCCCTTCGCTACGCTCAGGGCTTCGGCTCAGAATGACACCGTGTTTTAGGTAGCTTTTGTAGAAGTCCTAAGTACACAACCTATGGTATATCCAAAAAAGAAAGTCGTGGTAATCGGACTCGACGGCGCGCCGCCGGAACTCATCTTCGACAGGTGGCTTGACGAACTTCCCACACTCAAGCGGCTCACGTCAAACGGCATATACGGCCGGCTGGAGAGTACCATCCCTTCCATCACGTGCCCGGCCTGGGCCTCTATGGTTACGGGCAGGAACCCGGGGCGGCTCGGCATCTACGGCTTCAGAAACCGCGTCCGGTACGATTACGGCGATATGTCATTCGTAGACTCCTCCTGGGTAAAAGAACAAAACGTATGGGACGTCCTGGCACGATGCGGGATGCGGTCCATACTCCTGGGCATCCCTCCCACATACCCGCCCAGGCCCGTAAACGGCCTGCTCGTCAGCTGCCTCCTGGCAGGTGACACCTCCGGCGCGTACACCTTCCCGGACGGGTTCAAAAAAGAGGTGGAAGATATTTCCGGCGGATACATCCTGGACGTCAAAGACTTCCGGACGGGCGAAAAGGGGGCCGTTCTCAATTCTATCTACCGGATGACGGGAAGACGCTTCAGACTTGCCCGAACCCTCTTGGGGAAAAAGGACTGGGACTTTTTCATGCTGGTGGAGATGGGGACGGACAGGGTGCAGCACGCCTTCTGGAGGTTTTTTGACCGTGAACATCCCAGATACTGCCCAGACACCGAATTCTCAGACGCCATCCTCGACTACTACAGATACCTCGACCGGGAGATAAGCGGGATACTGGACGTCGTGGGAGACGACGTGACCTTTCTGGTGGTCTCAGACCACGGGGCGAAGAGGTTTGAGGGCGGTATCTGTGTAAACGAGTGGCTGATAGCAAACGGCTACCTCCGGTTGAAGGAGTATCCGGCCAGACCCACGCCCTTCCGTGAGTTGAAGGTCGACTGGCGGCATACGACCGCCTGGGCGGAGAGCGGCTTCTACGGCCGGGTGTTCTTAAACGTCCGGGGACGCGAGCCGCTTGGCGTCGTGCCTGCCCACGACTATCACCGCACGAGAAACGAACTGGCCCGCGGCCTTGAGTCGATAACAGGTCCTCACGGCAACAAGCTGGACACAACCGCCTTCCGGCCCCAGGAAATTTATCCTGAGGTGCGCGGCATAGCCCCCGACCTGCTCGTATACTTTGACGACCAGCGCTGGAGGTCTATCGGGAGCGCCGGCCACCGCAGCTTCTGGACCGCGGAAAACGACAACGGCTCCGACGACGCCAACCACTCGCAGCACGGCATATTCATTATGCGCGACCCCATAATAAAAAACCATTCCGGCGCAAGGGACGGACTGAACATCAAAGACGTCGCCCCCACCATACTCGCGCAGATGGGCGTATCCGCGCCGGCCGGGATGGAAGGAAGACAAATCAACTAAAACGGGGTTGGAAAATTTTTGTCCATCCTGGTAAAATAGATGTTTTGCCTGAGTCGTAATCATTGATCCGTTGAGTAGTACGCAGAGAGGAGGGAAGAAAAAGAGTGGCAAAGGGAGCTACAGTATGGTTTACGGGGCTGCCAAGCTCCGGGAAATCCACCGTCGCCCATAACGTGGAAAAACTTTTGCGGGAAAAAGGGCACAAGGTGGAGGTCTTTGACGGTGACGTAATCCGCAAGAATCTTTGCTCTGACCTCGGTTTTTCCAGGGAGGACAGGGACACCAACATAAAACGCATCGCCTTCGTGTGCAAGCTGATGACGCGTAACGACGTGGTGGCCATCGCCGCCGCTATTTCACCTTACAGGGAGACGCGCGACTACGCCCGCAGCGAGGTCGGCAAGGACTTTATCGAGGTCTACGTCAGGGCGCCGCTGTCGGTCTGCAAGGACCGCGACGTAAAGGGCCTGTACAAGAAGGCCCTGGCCGGAGAGATAAAGGGCTTTACCGGCATTGACGACCCCTACGAGGAACCGCTCGACCCGGAACTCATCCTGCACACGGACAAGGAGTCCGTGGACGAATCCGTACAGCGGGTAATGGGTGAGCTGGAGAAACGCGGTTATCTTTCGTAGGCGCAGGAATCCACCCGCGGTGATTAACCCCGGATAAAAAGCTCACGGGAGGTGTTTTAGCAGCCGGTCTATCTCTTTGTGGGTGTTGTAGAAATGGGGCGATACACGGATGGCGCCGTTCCTGATGCTTACGATGATTTCCTGCTCTGCCAGGTAATTACGTACAGGTTCTATGTTATGCCGTTCCGAACCAAATGAAACGATGCCGGACCTGTCATTGCTCTTGCGGGAACTGAAGACCCTGTAGCCCTTCTCTTTGAGCCCGCACACCAGGTGGTCTGTGAGTTCAAGTATCCACGCCTCTATCTCCTTTATCCCCACCTCAAGTATGAGTTCCAGCGAACCCATGAGGCCGTAAAGGCCCAGCGTATTCGGCGAGCCGCACTCAAACCTCGACGCGTCCGGGCGCAGGGTGAAATCATAGTCGAGATAATCCTCTTTATTGACAACGCTTGCCCAGCCGACCTCACGCACCATAAGTTTTTCCATCAACCCTTCCCGGGCATAAAACACTCCCACACCCTCGGGGGACAGGAGCCACTTGTGCCCGTCCACCGACATAAAGTCTATGCCCGCCTTTTCAACGTCCAAGGCCAGGGCGCCAAGCCCCTGTATGGCGTCCACCACAAACACAACGTCCTTATCCCTGCACAGCCTGCCGATACGCCTGAGGTTGTTCCTGAAGCCGCTTGAAAATTCCACGAAACTTATCGAAACGACTTTTGTCCTCGAATCAACCGCCTTCTTGATATCCCCGAAAGGGATACGGCCCTTCTTGTCCTCTTTCACTAATTTTATCTGCACTCCCCTGTCTCTGAGGTTCATCCATGGATACACGTTGGCGGGAAATTCCACGTTCGTTATAACCACGTTATCACCTATGGCCCAGCTAAGACCGTTCGCGACAAAGGAGATGCCCTCGCTGGTGTTCTTCGTAAAGGCGATTTCAGCCGGGTCGGCGTTTATGAGCCTCGCCGCCAGGACGCGCGTCTTCGTTATGTCCTCCGCCCACCTGTCTTCATTGATGCCCCCGTGTCTTGCCATCTCCTCCACAAGGGCCTTCATGTAGGACGCGCCGCGGAGGGAAAGCGGGCCTATACAGGCGTTATCAAGGTAGGTGTATTTTTTCGTTACGGGAAACTCTTTGCGGATTTGTTTGATGTTCATGGCCGTATACCTACATTCAGCGGGGCAGCGGGTTCATCCCTTCCTTCTCAAACAGTCTTGCAATCTCGTCCACCTCAAAGGCGGGGAATTCCTTTGCCGTGCCGTCCTCTACTATCTTCAGCCCTTCGTCTTTCCCGGTGAGCGAGCCGATAACGCCGGCCTTGACGCCCTCCTTCCTCAGGGCATCGAGTACGGCTTCCGTATCTTCAGGTGCCTGTATGATAAGAAGCGCGCCGGAGGATATCATGCCCATGGGGTCAAGTCCGTAATGCGCGCACACCGCCCCAGTCTCAGGATAGCAATGCACGCTGGATTTATTGATAGTGGCGCCAAGTCCGGCTATGCCCGCCATCTCTATGACCCCGGTCGCCAGCCCGCCCTCCGTGAGGTCGTGCATGGCGTGCACCCTGCCGGTAGCTGCGGCGGCAGTGGCCTCTCTCACTATACTAATCCCCGGATTATTGAGAAATTTTTTAGCGCGTTCAACAAACTCCTTGCCGTAACCGCCGGTTAAATCTTTTTCCCGCTCCCGGGCCAGTAGAGCCGTGCCCTCTATGGCGATGCCCTTTGTCAGTATAATATCATCGCCGGCCCTGATGTCCGTCTTTCTTACCAGCTTGTCTTTCTCCACCTCGCCCAGCATCTGGCCGACCACCACGGGCCGCTCAAGTCCCGCGGTTATCTCGGTATGCCCGCCGCAGACGGTTACCCCTAAGTCTTTCGCGGCCCGGAAGATATCGTCAAATATCGCCCTGACCATCTCCTCGCTTGATTTCCCCTCCGGCAGGAATACCGTCGCCAGAAACCACCGGGGCACCGCACCCAGAGTGGCGATGTCGTTGGCGTTTATGTTTACCGCGTACCAGCCTATCTGTTCGGCGGCAAACGTGATAGGGTCGGTCTTTGCCACCAGATAGGTATTTGGGCTCCCAACGTCAAGCACGGCGGCGTCCTCGCCCACCCTGGGCCCTATAATAACCCTGGAGTCGCCGGCGCCTGCGCTTTTTTGGGCCAAAAGCTCTCCAAGGAGTTTTGAGGGAAGTTTCCCTACAGGAAGGTTTTTTTGTCGCCCCATAAAGACCCTCTTAAAATTTGGGAGCGGATGCCGGATCCTCTACGATAAATTTCCCCCGCTTATGTTCATACTTCGGGTCGTTCAGCTCGGCAACGCGCGCGATATATTCCTCAGTGGTCACGCTTGTCTTCCAGTGGCCTTTATACTTGGCGTACGAGGTCATGCCGACAAAGAAACCGATTATGACGAAGGCATATACCCAGTAGCGCACGTCCCACTTCCTGCCGGCCACTTTCATCTCAAGCGCACCCGGCACGGGGCAGACCTTGATGCAGTCATAGCAGTGCCAGCACTCCGGCGACGTCACCACGTCGGTACGCATCACGTCCAGGAGCACCGGGCATGCCGTGCTGCAGGCGCCGCAGTCTATACACGTATCGTTCCTGACCACCCTGACGCTCAGCGGGTTATTGTACCACAACAGGGCCAGAAAGGCGCCGTAAGGACACAGGTAACGGCACCAAAAATTCCTGGTCAGAAATGACAGCCCCACCAGCACGCCCAGCGCAATTAAGGTAGGTCTGTCTATCTCCATAAAGAACTTCATCATCTGTACGTCCGCCACCCGGATGTAGGGCACGTGCTGGTAGAACGTGTCCGCCAGGAAGCTGGAGTCCAGTTTTATGATTATCTGATAGATGAAGAAAAAGAGTATCAGATACTTAAAGCTCCTTAGGGACCAATCCAGTACGGTGGGCAGTCTAAAGTTCCTGCCGAGTACTTTGTCGCCAGCCCTCCACAGCCACTCAGAGACGGTCCCGACAGGGCACATCCAGCTGCAGAACCCCCTCCCGAATAAGAAGGCCGAAAGGAGTATGGTGGAGAGTATGACAAAACCCGCCGGGTGGATGGGGTCGACGTGACCCGTCACCATGAAGTATTTTATGCCCATAAGTGCCCCTATGGGCAGGAAGGCCTCCACACCGGGCGGCCGTTCCACAAATTCGGCGGTACCGCCCGACTCGCAGTACTCGACGAACAGATAAAACTTATAGCTGATCATAAGTACCAGGAGGAAAAAGGCAATCTGTATAATCCACCTGGCCCTCTGGGAGTTTACTTCCCAGTGCCAAATATCCAATAATTTTTTTACCAAATGCCGCTCTCTCAACGATTTCAGAAAAGGTTTTCCGGGCAAAACTTAAGTATAAGGTAAACTTCCAATGTGCGTCAAGTATATAGCCAGACGTAGAATAGAGGCTCGCAGGTCATTTTTAATTTGACCGATGTTCCGGGACGGGCTATAATGCCCACTTAATCCACTTATTCATAACTATTTGTAAACACAAATGATAGAACGAAGAAGGTCACGGGCCGTACGCGTGGGCGGCGTGCAGATAGGGGGTGATGCCCCCGTGTCGCTGCAGTCAATGACCAAGACCCACACAACGGACATAAAGGCCACCGTAGAGCAGATAAAGGAACTGGAAGAACTTGGTTGCGAGATAATACGGGCGGCCGCGCCTACCAGGGAGGCCGCAAGATGTCTGGGGGAGATTAAGAGGCAGGTACGTATCCCGCTGGTGGCCGATATACACTTCAGCCACAGGATGGCCCTTGACGCCATAGAACAGGGCGTTGATAAGATACGCATCAACCCCGGCAACATGAAGGACCGGAAAAAGGTGGAAGAGGTGGTGCGCGCCGCCAAGAACAAAGGCGTTGCCATCAGGATAGGGGTAAACTCCGGCTCAATACGGGCCCGTGGCGAAGAGGACGCCCCCATGGCCGACCTTATGGTCAATGCCGTCCTTAGATACTGCGAGCACTTTGAATCCCTCAGTTTCAGGGACATCGTCCTCTCACTAAAGGCCTCGGACGTGCAGACCACCATGGACGCCTACCGGCGTGTGGCAAAAGAGTGCGATTACCCCCTCCACCTGGGGATTACGGCGGCAGGCCCCGCCTCGTCTTCAATCATGAAGTCCGCGATAGGAATCGGGGGGCTTCTCTCGGAGGGCATCGGCGACACCCTTCGCGTCAGTATCACCGGTCATCCCACGGAGGAGATAAAGGCCGGCAAGTCCATCCTTGAGGCCCTGGGCCTGCGGGAGACCGAGGGCTGGGAGCTTATCTCATGCCCTATGTGCGGCCGTTGCGAGATCGACCTGGAGACGATCGTGGAAGAGGTGATGTCAAAACTCCCGCCGGGGAAGCGCGGCCTGCAGATAGCCATAATGGGCTGCGCCGTAAACGGCCCGGGCGAGGCGCAGGAGTGCGACATCGGCATCGCCGGCGGTCACGGCTTCGGGCTCCTGTTTAAAAGGGGTGAAATGATACGTAAGATCCCGGAATCGGAGATGGTCACCCAATTGCTGAAAGAACTTGATGAGATGTCCGCCCCCACAAACGGCGGGTCGGGCAAGTGATGAGATGATAACTGGTAGGGGCATGGCATGCCGCGCCCCTACTCTACTACGTGGGTGCGGCGTGTCGCACCCCTTACAAAACTACAGCCTGTCTAAATGAAAAACATAGCAATACTCGGCTCCACCGGCTCTATCGGTAAAAATGCCCTCAGTGTAATACGTTCCCTGGGGGCGGGGTATTCCGCTGCGGCCCTGACTTCCAACAGCAGCTGGGAACTGCTTGCTCAACAGGCCGAAGAGTTCCACCCAAAGAGGATTGCGATTGTGGATGGAGAGGGAGGCCGGCGTCTCAGGGAAAAACTTTCGGGTAATTCCGTTGAGATACTATCGGGCGAAGGGTCTATAGAAGAGGTCGTTGCGGACGACGGGATAGATTTTGTGCTCTCCGCCATTGTAGGCTCGGCGGCCCTGCCCGCGACGCTTAAGGCCATTGCGCACAAAAAGGACCTGGCGCTTGCGAACAAGGAGGCCCTGGTAATGGCCGGCAACATAGTCATGACACGGGCGAGGGAGGCGGGCATCTCGCTGATTCCCGTAGACAGCGAGCACTCGGCCATATTCCAGTCCCTCACGGCGGGAAAACGTGACGAGCTGAAGAGGGTTATCCTCACCGCCTCGGGCGGCGCCTTTCGCGACTACCCGGCTGATAAACTGGACGAGGTCACGCCCGAGCAGGCGCTTGATCATCCGACGTGGCGGATGGGGAAGAAAATAACAATCGACTCGGCAACATTGATGAACAAGGCCCTCGAAATTGTAGAGGCCCGGTGGCTCTTTGACCTCAAGCCCGGAGAGATAGAGGTTGTGATACACCACCAGTCCATAATCCACTCCATGGTGGAGTTCCAGGATGGCTCAGTGATAGCCCAGATGGGGCTGCCGGACATGAAACTGCCTATACAATACGCGCTGACCTACCCGGAGAGACGTCCCGCGCCCGCCGACACGGAACCTCTGGACCTGGGGGAACTGGGCACACTGACCTTCGCCAAACCCGACCTGGACAAATTCCCCGCGCTCAGGCTGGGCTTCCGGGCGGCCAGCGACGGAGGAACCCTCCCCGCCGTAATGAACGCGGCAAACGAGGTGGCCGTCCAGGCGTTTCTGGAACGAAAGATAATTTTCTCCGGTATAACAAGGATAGTGGAAGAAGTTATGCAAAGACACACAATCAAAAACGAGCCGTCCCTGGAAGACATTATGACCGTCGACCACTGGGCGCGGGAAGAGACAAAGAATGCCATTCGCTGAGGTTTCAAGCAATATATTACTGGTAATCGTCGGTATAGGCTCCCTGATATTCATCCATGAACTGGGCCACTTTCTGGTGGCCAAGAAAATAGGCGTAAGGGTCCACGTATTTTCTCTTGGATTCGGGATGGCGCTTATAAGCCGGACCTGGGGAGAGACGGAGTACAGGCTTTCCCTTATCCCCCTGGGCGGCTACGTGAAGTTGGGGGGTGAACATCCGAAGGAAGGCGTTCCCCAGGAGAGCTGGGATTTTATGTCGAAAGCACCGTGGCAGAGGGCGCTGGTTTTGATCGCCGGCGTGGTAATGAACGCCGCATTCGCCCTTTTGCTGTTTATCGTCGCGTTTCGCGTCGGCGTGCCGTTCATAACCTCAGAGGTCGGGCTGGTAGCACCGGGTTGGCCGGCCTGGGAGGCCGGGATGGACCCCGGGGACAACATCGTAGAGATCGCAGGGACCAAAAACCCGGACTTCGAAGACGTCTTCACCGCCGTCGCCCTCGGCGGCGACAGGAGCATTCCCATCAAGGTTGACCGGGCGGGCAAGATACTAAGTTTCAACGTTTACCCAAAATATGACCCGGTACACGGTCTCCGGCGGATAGGCATAGCCCCGGCCATGACCCAGAAAATAGGGAGGCTCTTCCGTTACACAGACGGCGCTCCGGCCATAGACGCGGGTCTCAAGACAAATGACAAGATTATTGCGATTGACGGAAAAACCATTGAAAGTGGAGAAGAGCTCACGGAAATAGAGGCGCAGAGCCCCGGCAAGGAGCTCACGCTGACCGTCCTCAGAAACGGCCAGGAAAAGGAGTTTAAGGTCACCCCCCTTAAGACCATGCGCTGGATGATGGGCGTGTCGTGCGCGACGACAAAAGTACAGGCCGTGAGGGCCGGCAGTCTCGCGGCACAGATGGGGCTAAGGAGGGGTGATAAGATACTCACCGTAAACGGCAAAGAAGTTACGGGCTGGTTCCCCCTCACCGAAATACTCGAGGAATCAAAAGAACGCCAAATCGACCTAACGGTTAAAAGGGCGGGAGAGGTCGAGGGGCTGCACCTGTCACTTCAGTCACCCGAGGACAACACGCGCCTCCTTACAGGGGTTACTCCCGTGCTGGGGCTGCGGGTCGACATGGTAATGGAGGGTTTCCCCGCGGCGGAAAAATTAGCCCTGATGCCGGGAGACGAAATCGTTTATTTAGCCGGTAAGACTCCACGGTCATGGGACGACCTGCTGCGTATTGTCACCACCAGTGAAGGCAAGGAGATGACCGTCAAGTGGCTCCGGGACGGGAAGACGCTAAGCGGAAAATTCCAGCCCATCAAAGACGAGAAGAGCGCCATCGGGCGCATGGGACTGCTGCCCAAGGAAAAGACGGTCATAAAAAAATACGACCTCATCGGTGCCTGCAAGATGGGCACATATAAGGCCCAGGTAATGGTCAAAAGGATTTACCTGACCTTGACGGGCCTCTTTACGAAGAAGGTGTCTTCAGAGACCGTCGGAGGGATAATCCTAATCGCCCAAGCCTCGTATGAATCGGCAAAGGTGGGGTTTGGGAAACTATTGTACTTCATGGGTATCATCAGCATGCAGCTTGCCATACTGAACCTCCTGCCCATACCGGTGCTGGACGGTGGCCACCTCCTGTTCCTGGGTATAGAGAAGCTGAAGGGCTCTCCCGTAAGCGAGGGCACGATGGCGGTCGCACAGTATATCGGCCTGGGGCTCATACTCTGCCTGTTTGTGTTCGCCACCCGCAACGACATCCTGCGCCTGTTCATGATGAACAACTAGTAGTCTAGTTTTGCGGATGTCTCACTTTGCAACTGCCGCCTCGGCCTCGGCACCTAAACGAGTAAGGGTATCTTCCAGCAATTTCCGGTAACGCTCCATCTCTTCTTCGCCTGCGTCCGGCGGGACCATAATCGGTTCGCCAACGGCGATTACCACCTTCGAGAAGGGTTTCGGTATGCGGAACCCGTCCCAGCTCGGAAGCCGCCAGCAGTTGGAAAAGCCCGATGAGACGGGAAGGATGGGCTTCCCCGTCTTCTTGGCCAGAAAGATTACACCCGGCTGGACGTCTTCTCTGGGCCCTCTGGGGCCGTCCGGCGTTATCGCCAGAAAGCTGCCCTTCCGGGCCTCTCTTACAAGTTCTACCGTCGCCCTGGCCCCGCCGCGTGTGGTAGAGCCGCGAACCACCCCCAGGCCCAGACCGTTCACCACCCGCGCGATGTATTCCCCGTCGGTGTGTTCACTTATCAGCACCTTTATGTCCTGCCCCATACCCTTATACGCCATAACTAACATAGTGGAGTGCCAGAAGGCGATAATCACCTTCCCAAGCGCCCCTTCGCGGAACAGCCTGGGGCTGGTCAGCGGCCTTTCTTCTATCCTGAGCGTCCAGCACAGAAGCATTAAAACGATGGGGCCGATAAAGCCCACCACGGCCATGTTTATGTTTCTTACGAAATCTCTCATCTCGCACCCACCGCCATCATCATGGATTTAACACCCTCTTGCATACGAAATTCTTTGTAGGGACTGCCCTCGTGGCTGTCCGCGAACCCTCAAAACGACATCTGTGCAACGCTTTTCATCGGTCTCAAACGTCCGTCGCTCAAAGTATTTACCATGTCTTTCACAACCACACAAGCCATAATTTCGTATTCGCCTTGACTTGCACATTCAAAAGTATAAAATAACTGACACCTTCCATGCCGTGCTCGCTATAAGGTTTATACGACAACATAAGATGTACTCAACTCTTGCCCTGTAAAACACCTGACAGGAGTGTTCCCTCTATACTAGCGGAGGTAGATGTGGAATCTGAAGCTGCATATCATTTTGACTTAGGGAGACCCTATGTCGAAGAAGACAAAAATGTATGACAAAATACAAAAATCATTACTTGATTATGTTAAAACACTTAAGTTGCCTGTAGAAATGGAAAACTTTCATGCAATGGACTATATCAAACAAGATTTAAAAGAGACTATTCCCTTCAAAATGTTTATGGTAGTTCTGTATGATACTATACTAAGCGAACAAGTGACTGATGATACTCCGTTGATTAACAATGATTTGAGTATTGAAAATAGAGGATATGACAGAGTTATCGGTGTCAACGAAAACGTATTGAAAAAATACAACCTGACTTTTGACGGTGCGAGACTTAAATAGTGTGTAATATTTTGTATACTAGCACTTGTCTTATACGTGTAACATAACTCACGATTACGGCATATGAAACTAATTCACTTTTCTGATACACATTTAGGTTTTGCCGATTACACAAAAATAGACCCTGAAATGGGAATTAATCAAAGAGAGGCCGATGTCTATCGGGCTTTCTCTCAAGTTACTGAGTATATTGAAAAAAACCCTCCAGATATTATAATACATTCTGGCGACCTTTTTGAAACTCCCAGACCCTCTAATAGAGCCATCAACTTTGCTTTACGGGAGCTCTTTAAGTTATCTCAGATTGGAATCCCTCTAATCCTAATATCTGGTAACCACTCCGCACCGCGTGTGAAGAGTTCCAGCTCTATCTTCGAAGCGTTTAGAATCTTCGACAACGTTTACCCGGTATATAGCTCAAAATACGAGGAAATAGTTGTAAAAGATATTGCCTTTCATTGCATTCCTCACGTACCTACTGAAGAAGAACTTCATGCCGCTTTTGCGAGCATCAGGCCAAGCTTAAAAGCTAAATACAACGTAATAGTTTCTCACACTGGCGTAACCGCGGATGTTCAATATAAAATGGGAGAATTCAATGAGTTGATGACCCCCTTTGCAACTCTTGCAGAAAAGAAGAACTTTGACTACATTGCCCTGGGGCATTATCACAAGTATCACACGCTTACAAAAAATGCTTGTTATTCTGGATCTACAGAGCGTTTCAGCTTCCGCGAAGCAGACGAGAAAAAAGGATTTATCGAAGCTGATCTTAGCAATGGAAGATTTAAATTTATTCCTATAACCGTTCGAGAGATGGCAATATTTAATCCTATAGATTGCCAAGGTTTGAATGTTAAAGACATAGAATCTGAGGTTGAGATTCAAACTAAAGGAAAAACAAAAGACAAAATCGTTCAAATCACGTTTGATAATATTCAACGACACCTATACGTTGAACTAAACTTTCAGCGGCTGAAAAAAATAACCGCAGACGCACTCTATGCCAAATGGGTAATAAACTGGGCTGCCGAAAAAGGAATGGGTGTAATTCCAACAGCTATAGGAACACTACCTGCAGAGTTTGAGAATTTTCTACACCTTCAAAAGTTCAAAGATTTAAACAAAGAAAAGCTTTTAAGAATGGGCCTGTCTTATCTATCCAGTGTACAAGAGCAAGAGGAAGCATAAATGTTCTTAAGGACCCTCAAACTAAGAAACTACAGGAAATTCAGAAATGAAATGATCGAATTCCCTGAAGGTGTAATTGGCATTATTGGTCCTAATGGCGTTGGGAAGTCTTCTATTTTAGAAGCTATAGGATGGGCACTCTACGGTAACGTGATGGCGCGAACAGAAAAACATGAGGTAAAAAGTCAGAATGCTACCGCGAACGAAGACTGCCGTGTTGAACTTGAGTTTGATATGACTGGACACTGTTATAAGGTTATAAGGGAACTCAAAGGGGGAAATGCTTTTTCCAACGCTCTGATTTATGCAAATGGAAACTGCGAGCCCGAAGCACAGAGAGATAGTGGTGTGAATGAATACCTTAAGAACCTTCTTGGGATGGACTATGTGACCTTCTTAAGGACAATCTATGCCAAGCAAAAAGACCTCGCTGCTCTTTCTCTGTTGCGCCCAGAAGAGAGGAAAAAAGTCATACGGCGGATGCTCAACATTGACCGTATTGACATTGCAATTACCCAGATAAGATCCGACAAAAGACAGAAAGAGGATTACATAAAAGGTATCGAAATAAGTCTTGAAGATGTTGAAGAGTTTAAAGCAAGGCGGAAGAAAATATTGAGTGAACAGGTGGAAATAAAAAAGAGTATCTCTGAACTGAATGCGACAGTTAGCTTGCTTTTAGAGGAAAGGGTAAAAATAAAGAAAGAAAAGAGTATTCAAGATCAAAAATATAAAACCTTCAATGAACTTGGCAAGCAAAAAGCACTGCTTCATGAAAAACAATCATCTTTGAAGAAACAACTTGAAGAATGCTTCAATGACAAAAAGGAACTAGAACAAAAGAACAAAGAGTTGAAGAACCTTAAGCCTAAAGAGCAAGAGTACACCAAAATAAAAGCCGAAAATAAAAAACAAGAAGAGCTGCGCCTTAAATATCAGGCCAAAGTGGAGCTAAAGGAAAATGTTTCTGAAAAGAGAGAAGACATAAAAGATAGGGAGAAAAAATTAAGTGCAATAATGGAGAAGCTGAAGGCCTTTGAAAATGTGGATAAGGAATTTAATAAAATAGAGAAAGACATGCGCTCCAGAGAGCAAAAGAGAAGAATTATTGAAAAAAGAGCTAAAAAAAATCATGGAGAGTCAGAAGTTTTAAAATCAAAAATCGAGGAGCTTTCCTTAAAGAAAAACGATATTTCCAAGCTTGGCCCAGGTAGCAAATGTCCCACCTGTTTCAGAGAATTGGGGAAGACCCACCCTGATATAATTCGGCACATTGAAAGCGAGAAAAAAGCTTATCGCAAGGAACTTGAAGTAATAAATCAGCAAAAATATGGGATCGACAAAAAACACAAAAACATTCTGGGAGAATTAGATGCGCTCGTGGGGAAAAAGAATAAAATAATCCAAAAGCTGAAGAAAAAATCAGAATTGGACCAATCGCTAAAGGAGCAACGAGATGAGCTGAAAAATGTTGAGTTAAATCTAAGTAAAAACGAAGAAAAGCTAAAAAAACTAAAGGAAATTAAGTTTGACAAGAAAATTTATGAACAACTAAGTAAGAGCTTTGAGAAGTTATCGAAGATTATGGAGAACGTTATTGCGTTAAGGAACGAGGTGCAGAGGATTCCCAAATTACTAGAAAAAACAAAATCACTAAAAATAGAAATTACTAAATCTGATAATGCCCTCAAAGTCAATAATCAAGAGCTTAAGGAATTGGGTTTCGACGGAGAAACGTATAATTATGTTAAAACTAAGTACGAAGAAGTCTCCGAAAGACTCAAAGGGCAGCAAATGAAACTTCAGGGGAAAAAACATCAAATGGAACTCTCCAAACAGGAGCTTGTAAGTGTCAATAAAGATATTAGGCGTCAAGAAAAATACAGGAAGGAAATAAAAAAGTCTGAAATCGATCTACAATATCTACAAAGGTTGGAAAGCCTTATAGAAGATTTTCGATTAGAATTGACTGGTAGAATTCGCCCACTACTTGAGTCCAAGGCTTCCTATCTCTTTAACGAAGTCACGGAGGGCAGATATCCTGCGATGGAACTTGACGAGAACTACGAGGTATCTATTCTTGACGGCAATCAGGCTTATCGGTTGAAGAGATTTTCAGGGGGAGAAGAGGACCTCGCTAACCTCTGTCTGAGGATCGCGATGTCTCAGGTCATTGCTGAACGCAGCGGCGGTGCAGAGATAAACTTCATCGCTTTAGACGAAATATTTGGCAGCCAGGACGAGAAGCGAAAGCAGAGCATCCTAAATTCCATTAATAGGCTTTCTTCTCAGTTTCGCCAGATATTTCTAATCACTCATATCGAAGACATTAAAGAGATGTTTTATCGGGTCTTAAGAATCGAAGAAAACCCAGTAACTAAAGAGAGCAGTATTATTATTGACCAGTTATGATAGGACAAGCACACACAAAGTAATACGGCCACCTACCGAAACGCATTGTTCAATATATTCCTTAAGCAGTCCCTCCTCTTGCTCTTCCATCCACCGCCATAAAAAACCCGCAGCGGTCGCAGCTTATGTCCTTCCGGTGGCAAAAGTCATGGAATATCTGATGAAGCCCCTGCTGCCTGCGGGCATTGTTCACTACTTTGGACAACCCCTCCGGCAGTACCCTGTTCGTCATAAACTTGACAACGCTGTCTGTAGAACACTTCCGGTGGCGCTTGTATGCCTCGTGCAACAGCGCTTCAAACCCTGAATCTTGATTTTTTCTGGCATACGTTAGAAGAAGCGGGAGGACGGCGTTTATAAAAATAACTGCCGCTCGCTCCCCCCCTATCAGTTTCGCCGGGGCCTTCAGCCTCTTGCCCCCAGGTGTCAGGTAGTATGACCAGAACTCGTCTTCTAGACCCGAAAAATAGGCTTCAATCTCTCTTGCAACCGTTGAGGCGGCGTTCGTCTTCTTACTCCTTGTCTCTTCAAGGATGGTAAGCAGGTCCTTAAAAATTCCTCCCTCAAGGCTCCCGGCCAACAGGTGGCTCATGGCGGCAATTCGTCTATGGGGCTGGTTTAACGGCCTGACACCTCCCCAGCGCCAGTCGCCATACCGCATCGGCTCCTTGTCCCACTTACACCTGATAACTTCATCCCAAAGGTGGGAAACTCTCTCGAGGTATTCTCTTGTCTCCCGGTCATAACCGTCTCCGGCCTTCCCCTGCCAGCCATATAAAACACCTCCCGCACCCAGGAGCATTGACTGTATCCAAACGTGCTTGTCTGACGGGTCTCGCTGAGTACCGCCTGTACCTGTCGGTATAAAACTCCTCAGGTCTTCAAGTGGCACTAATGCCGCAAGCTGCGAAAATTGCAACACGTTGCTCTTATACCCCATCGTCCTCATGAGGGCCTCATAAAGCACCTGTTCATACGTTTTTTCGTCCAGGTATTCCTCAAACCTTCTCGACTTGGAGAGTATCCGTTCGTCGCCCGCATGGTCCAGTATACGCTCAAGCGTCTCCGTGTGTATGCCTCCTTTTGCAAGGATGTCGCAGCAAGGGCCCGCAACGTATTTTGCAGTGTCGGGATATTCCGTGAGTCCATCCAGAAGCCCAGGGACGTCCTCCGGTGGTACAGTTATGTATTTGGACAGCGCCAGCTGCGGCAATTTTTTGTTTGTTACATCACTCACGTAGCCCTGGGAGATGTCGTTCCACATGACCACGTGAAGGCACACGTTTTTATATCCCTCTTGTTTGTGGTGGCCGTGGCGTTTCCAGTCGGTGGCGTTGATATGGACCTCGACGTCTCCCTTTATCCTCCCCACACCTTCCAGCAATATCTCGGCATCCAGGTGGTCGGGGCCGCCTTCTACGTTCCATCTCCCCGGTGAGATTACCTCAAGCCGCGCATTATCCTCCGTATACAATCTTGACGTGTCAAAATGCCCGCCAAACCACAGACAGCGCACCATCTCCTCGCTTATCCTCCTCGTCGCACCCCCGTAACCCCGGTCCCGGGGTTCACTGACGCCTGCCTTGCCCCGTACCAGAGTGGCGTAATTGTTGGAGAAACCTTGTGTTGGTTTGTATGCCATTAGTGTTTCATGCTATTTGCGGGGGCAGTCCCCTGTGGTTGCCCCAACAAACTAATGTTAAGGCGCGGGCCTTTTGGCGGGAAAGGGAAGTACTGGACGTTTCGGGGGTTATGGTTCCTGCCCGGCCGTGTCCGCAGGTTCATCGGAGGCGGTCTCTTCTAACGGTACCTCTACGGGCTCCTGCTCCCCGGGCGACCCCGGCAGCCTTTCTTCCGTAATGCGAGCCAGTGAGACCAGGCGGTCGTTCTTACCCAGAGACACAATCCTCACGCCCTGTGTGCTCCGGCCAATCGTGGAAATAGCCCCGGCACTGATGCGTACTACCTTGCCGCCGGCCGTCAGGAGCATAAGCTCGTCCCCGTCTCGCACCCTGGCAAGGGCCACAACTTTTCCGTTACGCTCGTTCGTCCTTATATTTAGCACACCCTGGCCCCCTCTGCCGCGGGCCGTGTACTCGCTGAAGGCCGTGCGCTTGCCGAAACCCCTCTCACATACCGTCAACAGGGTCGCCCCTTCTTCAACGACTACCAGCCCCTTTACCCTGTCATCTCCGATAAGGCGAATCCCCCTTACGCCTGCCGCGGCCCTGCCCATGGCCCTGACTCCCTTTTCGAGGAATCTTATCGCCTTGCCCTGCTCCGTCCCGATAATCAGCTCATCGTCACCACCGGTCAGGCGCACGCCGACAAGCCTGTCGCCCGGGTTCAGCCTGAGCGCAATGATGCCGCCCCGCTTCGGCCTGCTGAACTCGGTCAGCGGCGTCTTCTTTATGGTCCCCTTCTCTGTTACCATAACCAGGCGGCGGCCGTCGAACTCCCTGACGGGGAACATGGAGGTTATACTTTCCCCTCCCCTGATCCCCAGCAGGCTACCGATGGACCTGCCCCGGGCAAGACGGCCCATCTGAGGGATATCGTAGACCTTCTGCCAGTAGACCCGGCCGAGGTCCGTAAAGAACAGGAGATAATCGTGCGTGGACGCAATGAACAAATGCTCCACGAAGTCCCCCTCCTCCAAGTCACCGCCGATAACACCCTTTCCGCCCCTGCCCTGCCGCCTGTACGTCGTAAGCGGCATCCTCTTGACATAACCCTGATGTGTCAGGAGCACGGCCATGTCCGCTTCGGCAATGAGTTGTTCCTTTCTGAACTCCTCCACCTCTCCCCCTATATCGGTGCGCCGCGCGTCGCCGAACTTTTCCTTAATTTCCTGAATCTCCTCACGTATTATGTTCAGAACAAGTTCCTCTTTTGCCAGGATGTCTTTGTAGTGGCCTATGTCCTTGCGTAACTGGCCGTATTCTTCCTCCAGTTTGGCGTGTTCCAGGGAGGTCAGCCTCTGCAGCCGCATGTCCAGTATGGCGCCGGCCTGTATCTCTGAGAGCTTAAATTTTTCCATAAGTGCGGCCTTTGCATCGGCCGTGGTCGCCGCGGACTTAATGACGGCGATTACTTCATCGATATTCTTAAGCCCTATCCTCAGGCCTTCGACGACGTGGGCCCTTTCCTCGGCCTTCCTCAGTAGGAAGGCGATCCTTCGCCGGATTACCTCCATACGGTAGTCTCTGTAGTTCAGGAGAAAGTCCTTCAGGCTGAGGGTCTGCGGCTTGCCGTCCACCAGCGCGATCATTATTATGCTGAAGCTGTCTTGCAGTTGGGTGAGCTTGTAAAGCTGGTTAATGACGACGTCTTCTTCCTCGCCACGTTTCACTTCGATAACCAGGCGGCTGCCTTCCCTGTCGCTTTCGTTGCGGATGTCGGAGATACCCGTAATCTTGTCTTCCTTTACAAGATTGGCTATCTTCTCTATGATCTTCTCCCTGTTGAGCTGATACGGGATCTCTGTGACAACAATCTGCTTTTTCCCCCCTTTGATCTCCTCCATGTGGAGCCTCGCCCTGACGGTGATAGTCCCCCTGCCGGTCTTGTAGCCCCGTTCAAGCCCTCCCGTACCGCAGATAATACCTCCGGTTGGAAAATCGGGCCCCCTGATAATGGTTAGAAGCTCATCGATACTTACATCGGGGTCGTCGAGCACCTTCAGTATGCCGTTACATACCTCCCCCACGTTGTGAGGGGGGATGCTGGTCGCCATGCCGACGGCGATGCCGGTGCAGCCGTTGCACAAAAGGTTGGGGAACCTGGAGGGGAGCACGGTGGGTTCCAGTCTGGTCCCGTCGTAGTTCGGGACGTAGTCTACTGTACCCCTTTCCAGGTCCTCGAGTATCTCCATGCTTGCCGCCGTGAGTCGCGCCTCTGTATACCTCATGGCGGCCGGCGGGTCGCCGTCGATGGTACCGAAATTGCCCTGCCCCTTGATAAGAGGATACCTGAGGTTGAAGTCCTGGGCCATTCGCACAAGTGTCGGATAAACAACCTGCTCCCCGTGCGGGTGGTAGTTGCCGGTCGTGTCTCCCGCTATCTTGGCGCACTTTCTGAACTTCGACCTCGGGCCGAGACCGAGGTCGTTCATGGCCACCAGTATCCTCCTCTGCGAGGGTTTCAGCCCGTCCCTTGCGTCAGGCAATGCCCGGCTCACGATGACGCTCATCGCGTACGTCAGGTAGGAGACCTTCATCTCCTCCTCAATAAACAACTCTCTTATGTTCTCTCGCGCCTCTATCATACGTCCAGTTGTTTCACCTCCAGGGCGTGATGCTCAATGTATTCCCGTCTCCTCTGTACGTCCTTACCTACCAGTATGGTAAATATCTGGTCTGCCTTGTAGCCGTCCTCGATCGTAACCTTCAGCAGTGTCCTCGTCGTGGGGCTCATTGTCGTCTCCGCCAGCTCTTCGGCGTTCATTTCGCCCAAGCCCTTGTACCGTTGCACGTCAAGCCCTTTCCTGCCGAGCTCCCGCAGCCTGCGTAAAATCTCGCTTAGCGTGCAGGCGGGCACTTCCACGCCGTCGGATATAAGTTTGAACTTGGGCTCCTTCTCTTCCGCGCCACCCAAATAATCTTCCGGCGCGAACCCCTTGCTCTCCAGGTCTGCAATAAGTTTTTCCAGTTCCTTGCTCTCGTGAAAGACGGTAGCCTCCGGGATCCCGTTCTCCACCTCCCCTTCGGGTAAATCTTCCTTCTCTATTATCTCGATGTCCTTCTCCCGTCTCTGGAGCTCTTTAATGAAGTTGTTGTATTCTTCGTCGTGGTAGAAATACTTCTCCTCTCCGCTCAAGCTGACCATGTACAGCGGCAGGGAAGAGTCTTTCGGGTTTCTATGCTTGAGAAACCCGTCCAGGGTGAAACCCTTCTTCTCCATGAGACGGGCCTGTTCTTCCATCTTTACAAGCAGGCGGATGACCTCCCTGAGTTCCTGGCTGCCTATCTCTTCGCCGCCATCTTTGAGCATCTTTGTGCCGTCGGCACCAAGCTCCAGCAGGGCATCACCCAGTTCTTTATCATTGTAGAGGTACTCCCGCTTCTTCTTTCGCGTTATCTTGTACAGGGGAGGCTGAGCGATGTAGATGTTTCCCCTCTCAATAAGGTCTTTCATCTGCCTGAAAAAGAACGTGAGAAGTAAGGTGCGGATGTGCGCCCCGTCTACGTCCGCGTCTGTCATTATGATTATCTTTCCATAGCGCAGGTTTTCTGCTTTAAAGTCGTCCGTACCGATACCCGTACCCAGGGCGCTGATGAGGGTGCAAATTTCCTCGTTGGAGAGCATCTTATCTACCCTGGCCTTCTCCACGTTCAGGATGACACCTTTAAGCGGCAGTATGGCCTGAAATATCCTGTCCCTGCCCTGTTTGGCCGTCCCTCCGGCCGATATCCCCTCGACCAGGAAGAGCTCGCTACTGTCTATCTCTTTGGTGGAACAATCCGCAAGTTTACTGGGCAGGTTTGCGCCGCTTAAGGCGCCTTTTCGCCTGGAGAGGTCTCTGGCCTTCTTCGCCGCCTCCCTGGCACGGGCCGAGTCAATGGCCTTGTTTATGATGGCCTTGGCGCAGCCGGGGTTTTCCTCGCAGTAAGTGCCCAGGCGGTCATTCAGTATCGTCTCGACGATACCCTGTATCTCTCTGTTGCCCAGCTTGGTCTTTGTCTGTCCCTCAAACAAGGGGTCGGGGACCATCAGACTTACAATGGCCGTGAGACCCTCCAGGTAATCTTCTCCCGCCGGGGGCCTCCCCTCTTTGAGCAGGCCGAGGCTTTTTGCGGCGTTGTTGAGCGTCCTGGTCAGCGCACCCTTGAAACCGCTTAGGTGTGTTCCTCCCTCCAGCGTACATATATTATTAACGAAGGAAAAGATGTTCTCCGAGTAGCTGTCGTTGTACTGAAACGCGACCTCAACGATCACGTCTCCTTCCCTCTTCTCTATATGGACTATGTCTTCATGTATTGGCTCTTTGCCTGAATTCAGCTCCTCAATAAACGCCTTTATGCCGCCCTGGTATTTGAAGGACTCGCTTTTATCGGTCCGCTCGTCCGACACGTTTATTTCGAGGCCCCCGTTCAAAAAAGACAGTTCCTTCAGCCTTTTTACGATGATGTCGTACTTGAAGTCCATGTCCTCGAATATCTCCGGATCCGGTTTAAATACGATTTTTGTCCCCTGCCTCTTGGTCGTGCCTCTGTTCTCAAGCGGAGTGACGGGGTTTCCCCTTTCATATCGTTGAAAGTAGACCTGCCCGTCCCGTCGCACTTCAACCTCTAACCACTCGGTAAGCGCATTGACTACTGAAACACCTACCCCGTGAAGACCGCCGGAGACCTTGTAAGAGCCGTGCCCGAACTTCCCCCCCGCGTGGAGTGTGGTCATAACGACCTCTACCGCAGGCTTTTTCATCTCCACATGCTGGTCCACGGGGATGCCCCTGCCGTCGTCTACAATAGAGATGCTACCGTCGGCGCTGATCTTAACGTTTATGGCCTCGCAGAAACCGCCGACCGCTTCATCCACGCTGTTCATCACTACTTCTTCAACAAGGTGGTGGAGCCCTCTTGTGCTCACGTCGCCTATGTACATCGCCGGTCTCTTGCGGACGGCTTCTATCCCACCCAGTACCTTTATTGCCGTAGCGTCGTACTTCTCAATGTGCGTTGCTCTCTCTACCTGCACCATTCTCTCCTGCTCCCTCCTGCTAATCCTTTGCCAGCCGAAGCTTTATGTCCGCCAAACGTACCTTGTTAAGCTTCTCCTGCATTTCCACCCTCAGCTCCTCTTGGTTCATGCCCGTAAGCTCTTGGAGCAACGCCGACGAGTCAACTTCTACGTATAGACTCCCCCTTCGCAGACCCTTTATCCTTGTGTGGCAAGCCATCTCCTCTCCAATTGTTTTACTCCAGGCGGCTAGGAGTTCTTGTCGCTTGCCGTCCCCCAGCGGTTTAAGCTTTTTTACCACACTCATTAAGACCTCGGACATCACTTTCTCTTTTGCTTTTCCCACCTAAGCCTCCGACAACCTTATCGGCATCAGGACGTAGAGGTAATCCCTGCCCATCCTTAGTGTCGCCGCCGTGTTCGCATCTTTGAGGCCGATTTTTACCATCCCCTTGCCTATTGCCTTTAGGCCGTCCAGCAGGAAATCAGGGTTAAGGCCTATCTCCATCTCCTTGCCGCTATAATTCACGCTGATTCCGACCACTCCTTCACCAATGTCCGGCGTCTGGGCTGAGATAGAGAGGCTGTTCTTCTGCAACTTCATCTTTACGACACACCTCTCTTCCGTGGTAAGGAACGCTGCCCGGCGTACTGCCCCGGCAAGTTCTTCTGCATCCACTTCCAGCCTCTCAGCGTCTTCCTTTGGTATGGCCTCCTCATAATTGGGATACTGTCCCTCGATTAACTGGCTGTACACTATTGCATTTTCAGTTTTTGCTACCATATGTGTCTCTTCCAGCTTGATTTTTACCGGGGTTGTAGTTTGCGCGGCTATCCTTGGAAGCTGCTGTATCCCTTTCGCCGGCACGATACTGTTGCATGAAACCCCACCCTTGTTAGCAACCTTTTCTTTAACATACGCCATTCTTCTCCCGTCCGTAGCAACCATACTTGCTACGTCTCCCTTTATCCCAAGCAACACCCCGGTCATTGTATGTCTCAGACGCTCACTGGCACAGGCAAACACCGTTTTCCGGACCATGTCTTGTATCTTTTCTGGCTCTATCTCAAAGTAATTCCCCTCAGTAAAGGTGGGAATTGACGGAAACTCCTCTGGGTCGTACCCCAAAAGCTTGAAATTACACCCCTTTCCCGACAGACGACATGTTCTCTCCTTTACCTCCAGAGAAACTTCCCCTTCCGTCCACTCTTGGAAAAGCCCTATCAGTCTGCTGCCTGGGAGGACAACCTTACCTGGCTCCAAGATCTTTTCAGGCTCTATGAGATACCTTATCCCTACCTCCAAGTCTGTGCCCGAAAGCTCCAGTTTATCATTAATTGTCTCCAATTTTACCGCTTGAATAATCGGTTTTGTGGTTGAACTGCTTATTACATTACTTATTACCTTTAGTCCTTCGTGTAGTTTATTGCTGGAGCAGAGGATTTTCATTTTACTGGTCTCTTTTGTTAAGGTTATTTATATTATAATTTCTATATTACTTATTCTTAAGGACTGTAGGTTTGTGGATAAACCACTGTGTTTTTCCACAACACGCTACTGTCACATGACTTGTGGTACATCAAGATTGTTGACAAAATGTAAATAAACAGCCATATCTATATACGAAAAACCGCCACAGCCCCTAGAATCTCTCCAGAAGCAGCAAGAGGTCTTCACGCGACCGACTAAAAAGGGCAGGGTTATCCACAGGTTATCAACAGAGTGTGAATAGGTCATGAGGCTCCCGTATGGAGATCTTTCTCTATCCCATCTAAAAGTTGTGAAAAGTCTTTATCCACGGATTTCATGGTTTTAACCTTTTCCTCGGCATGAATCACGGTACTGTGGTCGCGACCCCCAATATATCCTCCTATTTCTTGAAGCGACAGCTGGGTATGTCTCCGGGCCAGAAACATGGCAACCTGTCTGGCCAGAGCGGTAGACCGCTTTCGACTTCTGGACTGAAGCTGCTGGAGAGAGATATCGAAGGAGGTTGCGACAGAGGCCATTATTTTTTCTATATTGACGGGGCTCAGGCCTTTCTTTGAAAATTCACTACTTATCTGGTGCGCTATCGCTTCCGGGGAGGCGGAAGGGTCAATGGCCGCGCAACGGGAAAACCTGATAATAGCACCTTCAAGCTCACGCACGTTATCCGTCACTCCTTCGGCAAGTATCCTTGCCGCCTCCGGCGGCACGCAGAGGTTCGAGAGAGAGGCCTTTTTCTCTATTATTGCGGTGCGGGTTTCAAAGTCGGGCGGCTCTATCCTTGCCAGCAGACCCCATTTAAATCTGGAAACCAGGCGCTCCTCAATCTCCGAGATGTCTTCAGGTGAACAGTCGCTTGAGAGGATAATCTGCTTTTGTGAGTTATATAAGGCGTTGAACGTGTGGAAGAACTCCTCTCTCGAGCGGGGAGAACGGGAGATAAAGTGAACGTCATCGATAACCAGCACATCCAGACCACGGTATGTATTGCGAAAACTCTCCCAGCGCTCAGTCTTTACGGTGGCGATAAAGTGGTTTACGAAACTTTCGCAGGGAAGATACAATATTCTTGAGCTGGGGTTTTTTTCAATGAGCGAGAGGCATATCGCGTGGAGGAGGTGGGTTTTACCCAGACCGACGCCTCCCTGCAGAAAAAGGGGGTTGTAGGCCTTACCGGGAGACTCGGCGACCGCGGCTGCGGCGGCATGGGCGAGCCTGTTGGAAGGGCCCACCACGAAATTTTCGAACAGATACTCCCTGTTAAGGTAACTGCTGGACTCTACAGAGGGGGGAGTCGACAGGTCGCTTTCTATGGTAAATTTTACGTCCCCTAGACCCCCTGACACAGACGACAGAACCTCCTCAATGAGCCCCCTGTAACTCTGAGAAAGCCACTCCTTGTGATACTGGCTGGGCACCCGGAGCTCTATCATGCTGTTGTCCCCCTCGCGGGCGACTGGTTTAATGTGGGCGAACCAGGTCTGAAACTGTTGAGGGGTTAGCCGCCCCTTCAGCTCTTCAAGGACCTTTGGCCACACTTCCCGCATCTCTTTGGTCATGATATTGCCTTTTTTGATATCAGACAGCTACGGAACGAAGTTGATGAACAACCGCTCCGAGCGTCTTAACCGCAAGTTTAACATCGGTTATGGTATTATCCCTTGCCAGGGAAAATCTAATGGAACTTAGGGTGTCTGAACGAGAGAGGCCCATGGCAAGGAGCACATGAGAGGCCTCCAGCGCCCCGGAGACACAGGGGTTGCCCGCGCCCACACAGACCCCCGCCATGTCCAGGTTAAGAAGAAGGGCCTCGGCCTCCATACCCTCAAACCCCAGGCACAGGTTCCCTGCAAGACGGAGCGTATCGTTTTTGGGGCCGTTTAGCCTCACGTTACACCCGAGAGACAAAATTCCCTCAAGAAGGCGGTCGCGTAAGGACGTAACGTGAGACAGATTGTCCTGCAGGTTATCCGTCGCCAGCTCAAGTGCCCTGGCCATGCCTGCGCAGGCTGCAAGGTTCATCGTGCCGGGCCTTAAAGCGGACGGTCCGGGTCCACTGTAAGTAGTGGGGGTCATACGGGTGCCGGAGCGGACATATAGTGCGCCGAGGCCTTTGGGCCCATGAAACTTGTGGGCCGAGAGGCTGAGCAAATCCACTCCCATGTCTGCCGGGTGTACAGGTATCTTTCCGGCGGCCTGTGCGGCGTCGGTATGGAACGCGATTCCGCGTGACCGCACTATGTCGGCAATATCCCGGACAGGCAGTATGGCGCCCGTTTCTCCCTCAGCGAGAATAAGCGATATAAGAATTGTTTTGTCATTTATAGCCCGGGCGACGTCTTCAGGATCTATCAAACCTTCCTCGCTGACGGGGAGGCGGGTAACCGTAAACCCTTGCTCTTCGAGGGCCTCACATGTGCCAAGGACGGACGGATGTTCTATGCGGGAGGTTATGATGTGATTGCCTTGCCGGTTATACGACCGCGCGGCGCCAAGCAGGGCGATGTTATTGGCCTCCGTGGCACCACTGGTGAAAACGATCTCCTCTTCCCTGACACCGAGGCATCGTGCGATGCGCGCGCGGGATGTGCTTAACACCCTCCTGGCCTCTCTGCCGGCGGAGTGCATCTGGGTGGCAACTCCCCCGTACTGTTTTTCGCAACGATACATCTCCTCCAGTACCAACGGGTCAACACGGGTAGTGGCGGCGTTATCTAAATAGACCCTGTTCGTGCAGTTCGTCTTCATCGCGGCTTTGCTTCCGTACAGGCCTTAACGAGGGCGCCTTTTATCTGTGCCAGTCTTTCCTCTTCGAGAACCTTGGTCCGGCGGTCCTTCTCTGTAACGTAAAAGACGTCAATGGCCTGATCCTGTTTGGTTGTAATCTTGGCAAAGTGTATGTCCAGGCCACAGTCCGCGAGGCACAGGCTGATGGTGTAAAGTAGTCCCTCCCTGTCGGGACTTACCGTATCTATGATGGTATACTGCGGGCTTGATTTGTTGTCTATATACACCCTGGGGGGCGGTTTCTCGCCGGAGGTACGTTTCCCGGGGATGACGCGCCTCGTACGCGAGCGCAACATCTCGGCAATAGATTTTTTGCCGGCAAAGACCGCTAAAAAATCCTCGCAGACCTCGCGGCGGAGCTTGTCGGTAACGAGCAGGTCCTCGACGGGCACGACGCGGAAACGGTCCAGGATGATGCCGTCCCTGCGGGTGTAGGCCCGAGCACTTATAATGTTAAACCCTCTGGCCGCAAAGACCCCTGATATCTGGGAGAACCTGGCAGGCCGGTCCTCAGTAGAAAGCCACACCTCGATGAAATTGTCTGCCCGGGAGAAGTTCAGTGTGACGGGGACCTTGTCTTTTTTGAGTTTCTGTATCAGCTCCAGGTGGATGACCGCCTCTTTCGGCGTTACCTCCAGGATATATCTCGGTGGGACCATGTCGTAGTGCTTCAGGGCCTCTTTTTCCATACCCCTCGCGCGCGCAAGCTCCAGGAACTCTTCCTTGAACGCCTTCTGGCTTTTTACCGCGCTTCTGTCCGCTCCTTCAGAGAGGATTATGGCGGTCTTCTGGTACAGTTCCCACAAAAGGGAGTCATGCCAGGCAAACCAGTATCCGCTTGATTTGATGTCGGCATATGTGAGCAGGTACAGGAGCTTGAGGTTTGTAAGGTCCCCGACCTTTTGGGCAAAGGCCACCAGGGTGCCCTCTTCTCCGGGGTCACGGCGTTCGAAGAGATACGCCATCTCCAGGTGGTTCTCTACCAGGAACTCGAGCAGCTTTGCGTCGCTTTCTTCGAGACAGAGCCTCCTTGCGATAGCAGGGATGATTGCCGCTCCCAGAAGTGCATGGTAAGGCCCCCTCGGTTTACCGATATCGTGAAACAGGAGCGCAAGCCTCAGCACGGCCTGCATTTTTGTTTCTTCCAGGAGTCTTCTTTTTTGTACCTTTTCCGGACGGTCTTGCTGCCACAGCCGGTCTATTACACCGATTGCCCGCAGGGAATGTTCATCGACCGTGTACCCGTGAAAACAATCGAAATGGACAAAGCCCACAAGGTCGTCAAACTCGGGGATGTATTTACCCAGCAACCCGCAATCCCGCATGTGGGACAGGATCTTTGAGACGTTACCGGTACCCTCCAGGATGCCCATAAACAATTTTGCCACCTCCGGGTCGTTCCGGAAACCGTCGTCTACCAGCCAGAGGTGTTCGTACATGAGCTTCAGGGCCTGCTGGCTCGGTTCCAGGTGATGTCTCTGGGCGGCAAGAAGGAACGCCATCATCTTTTTTGCCTTCCAGGGGCCGCTGAGAGCGTCTTCACGGCTGAAATAGAGCTTCTTCCCTATCTGGACCATTTCAGACCCCATAGGCCTCCGTAGCGGGCCTCTGGGGGCCGCAGGAGCCCGGCAGAGGCCTTCAAGGTGGGCCAGGATAGTATTCAGGTGGAAGTGTATCTTTCCGGCCGCTGTGAAGTAATCCTTCATCAGCCCCGTCGCGCCCGGCGTTCCGTCCGTCTCCTCATATCCCAGTGCCTGCGCCACCTCTTCCTGGAGCGCGCGTTCCAGCACGTCGTGCCTCTTCTTTGATATGATGTGGAGCTGTGTGCGTATGCGAAGTATCTGGTCAACGGCCTTCCGGAGTGAGAGCTGTTCCTCTTCCTTTAGCAATGGAAGCTGGCCGCTGAACCGGGAGGGCAACAGCCGGGACAACCGCAGCATCCAGAAAATCACCTGCGCATCCCTGAGCCCGCCGGGGTCTTCTTTGACGTTAGGTTCAAGGAGGTAAGGGGACATGCCCCTCGAGTGGTGCCTGTTGCGGGCCTCTTCGATCCTGTTTGATATATAGGAGAACAGGTTGCCGGAGAAGAATTTCAGGAGTACATCGTTTTCAAAGTGTTCAAACAGGGACTTATCTCCGGTGACATATCTGCTCTCTAAGAGGGAGGTGGCGGCAATATGGTCTTTTTCCATCACCCGCAGGCAGTCTTCCGGATTTCTGCACGTGTGGTGCGCCCCCACGCCGGAGTCCCATAAAAGCTGTAACACCGTACTCATCAGGTGTTCCACGTGGGCAGTGGGCGTCTGGCCTGAGTGGAAGAGCATAAGGTCTACGTCGGAAAAGGGGTGTAACTCCTGCCTGCCGTAACCGCCGGTGGCTATCCAGACCACCGGCACCTCCTTCTCGCCGGAGGTCTCTTGTGCGTACCGGTGTGCGGAGACGATGACGGTGTCTATCAGTTCGGCATGTCTCCTGGATATAACCCTTCCCGGCGCGCCTTCACGGTGGAGTTCATCGGTAACGGCCTTTTCCTGCCGGACAAAGTCCTTGAGTCCTTTCAGGAACTGTTTCCTTCCGGGCCGCTTCCCCTGCTGGTTGAAAGAGGGCGCTTTGGGACTTAAGACGGTTGTTTCTTTAAAGGTCACTGTGCAAAATGTGCTGTAGAGTTTAGACGTCGTAATATAAAGAAAACTCATACGGGTGAGGACGGAGCTTGATGGGCTCAAGCTCGTGTGTCCTTTTGTAAGAGACCCATGTCTCTATAACATCCTGGGTGAAAACGTCTCCTTTAAGCAGAAATTCATGATTTTCTTCCAGGGCGTCAATGGACCTTGCCAGCGACTCCGGTGTAGCGGGCACCTTTGCCAGTTCCTCCGGCGGCAGGTCGTATATATCCTTGTCCAGGGGCTTGCCCGGGTCCAGTTTGTTTTGTATGCCGTCGATTACGGCCATTGTTATGGCGGCAAAGGCGAGGTATGCGTTGCAAGAGGGGTCGGGTGTCCTGAACTCTATCCTCGTCGCCTTGGGGTTGTGGCTGTACATCGGTATCCTGATTGCCGCGCTCCTGTTTCTGGAAGAGTAGGCCAGGTTTATGGGCGCTTCATGCCCCGGGGCCAGTCTCTTGTAGGAGTTCGTGGTCGGGTTGGTGAACGCCAGAAGGGCGCTGGCGTGATGCAGTATCCCGCCGATGGCGTACATGGCCAGGTCACTGAGGCCGGCGTAACCGTCGCCCGCGAAAAGGGGTTCTCCGCCCTTCCAGAGGGAGACGTGGGTGTGCATGCCCGAACCGTTATCGCCCAGGATGGGTTTTGGCATAAAGGTCACCGTCTTGCCGTGCTTTCTGGCGGTATTTTTTACGATGTATTTGAACTGCTGTACCATATCGGCCGCCCTTACCAGCGTGCTGAACTTAAAGTTAATCTCGGCCTGGCCGCCCGTCGCCACCTCATGGTGTTGGCGTTCCACCGCTATGCCGCACTTTTCCATCGTCAGCATCATCTCTGAACGAATGTCCTGCAGGGAGTCTGAAGGGGGCAGGGGCTGATACCCCTCCATTAGGCCGATCTTGTAGCCGAGGTTCGGTTCCTCGTTTTCTCCCGTGGTCCACGGTCCTTCGGAAGATTCGATAAAATAAAACGAGTGGTTCGGCTGGTGGCTGTAGCGTATGCTGTCAAAGATAAAAAATTCCGGCTCCGGGCCGAAGTAGGCCGTGTCGGCTATGCCGGTGGACTTCAGATACGTCTCCGCCTTACGCGCGATGTTGCGGGGGTCTTTTGAGTAATTCTCTCTGGTGATAGGTTCCACGATGTCGCAGGTAAACGCTAACGTGGGAGTCGCCAGAAAGGGGTCCATTACCGCGGAACCCGGGTCGGGCATGGCCAGGAGATCGCTCATATGGATGGGCTGCCAGGCGCGGAGACTCGAACCGTCGAAACCGAAGCCGTCTTCAAAGACCGCTTCCGAAAGTTCCGCGACCGGGATGGAAAAGTGGTGCCACTTCCCGAAGATGTCGACAAACCGGAGGTCTACCACACGGGCGCCCTTCTTCTTGCAAAATTCTACTGCTTCTTTCGGCGTCATTTTTTAGATTGCCTCCGGGCCCCTTTCGCCCGTCCTTATCCGTATCGCGTCGTGCAGCGGCAGGACAAAGACCTTGCCGTCGCCATCATCTTCTCCCAGTCTGCCCGCGCGGACGATTGCCTCTACCGTCGGCTCGAGAAAGGACTCGTTTACGGCTATCTCCAGCTTGACTTTTCTCACCGTATCGATAGTGTATTCCTGCCCCCGAAATGTCTCTGTGCGCTTTGTCTTGCCGCCCAGACCTTCCACGTCGCTAACGGTTAGTCTTACCACTCCGACCCCACAGAGGGCGTCTTTTACTGCCTCAAGTCTGGCGGGTTGAATAATGGCCTCTACCATCCACATAACCAAAGAGTCCATAGGCACTTAGGAAGGCTTGCCCGGTAAAGGAAGTGTGATAAAAAACCCAAGAAACTATTATACAATATACAGCCAAAAATACAAGCCGCAGACGAATAAAATATGCAGATAAAAACGGGACAAAATTTCAAAATAACACTGCCTGTTTATGGCAAACCGGGGCTTAAACTTGGATGGTAGCAGGGTGGCGGCGGAGAAAAAAGAGGCAAGAATATCTGAACTTGATAGATAAACTAATTATAGCGGCAGAGCTTTCCACCTCAGGCGAATTAATGTCGAGCAAGCTCCAACGCTACACAAGACATGAAAAGGGGTTTGAGTTTGAGTACTTGTGGGAATTAGGTCGGTTTTGTTTTAAATAAGTCGGTCAGCCTGAACAGGACGCGGGATACAAAACCGGTCTTATAGTCATCTTTTATGTGTTGCAGGAATTCTTTGACCCCCTCGTCACCCCAGGTTTGGCGTATGTACGGAATATGTTGAGGGATGTTAATGATATCGTGGCGCTCTCTGGCCAACCGTTCATTGGTGGGCCCGGGGTCCATCCATTCATGAAGTTCCTTAAACGTTTTTCCAGTTCTTTCTTTACTTAATTCTAGATGTTTCTTGACGGGGGGCATTTTTTATAAAGGAAATCTATTTTTGTTGCGGGTTAAGTTTGGGAAAAAGAGCCCACGGGGGGATTTGAACCCCCAACCCCGGCATTACGAATGCCGTGCTCTGCCGTTGAGCCACGTGGGCATTGAGGAAACGTATATTATTTTATGACGCTTAACAT
>JAMXCW010000018.1 GCA_024451685.1 Candidatus Bathyanammoxibius amoris
CCGGCGTCCTTTCAGGTCTGCTCGGAACGGGCGGCGCCGTCCGTGTTACCTTCCTTCAGGTCTTTGGTCTCGACAGGGACTCTTTCATAGCCACCAATGCCAGTCTGGCGCTGATGGCCGACCTGGTACGTATACCGGTCTATCTTTCCACCGGGATAGTTAACCCGCACCGCGAGGATTTTTTGCTGATACCGCTTCTTGTGGTCATTGCCTACGCTGGCACACTGCTGGGCAGGCGGATAGCGGCGGGCATTCCTCAGGACAGGTTCCGCCACGTGGTGCTGGGCGCCCTCTTACTGGCCGGATTCAGCTTCATCTTCAGGGGCTGAAGGGTCTTGTGGGGGTTTAGTTATTTTCCCTCAAGGGGGGAAGTTCATCAAGAGATAGTGAATATGAGGCGGGGCGGTAAATACAAACGGCCCGGCTGGGCCGTTTTTGTTTCGGGGGTGTAATAAAATAGGGCCATTATTTCTTGCCGGATTTGTCCTTTATCATCTTGGTAAGTCGGTCGGCAAATTCGAGATCGGCCCCCTCGGCCTTAGCGCGCTTCTTAGCCTCTGCCTTGACCTTCTTTACGTCTATGACGTCTCCAAGACACTCTTCGGCGGCAGAACACCACTCCACACAGGTAGGCACTTTATTTTTGAATACGGTGTTACCGCATTTGCAGTCGGTCTTCTCCTCGTCGGCGAACATCTCTACGGTGCGCCCGCACTTCGGGCAGGGCCGCTCGATTATCTCCGGCGCGGTTGACTTCATACTGCCCGGGCATCTTACCTTTCCAGCCATTGTATCGTCTCCATACCTTTATGAAGGGGTCTGTTTCTTTATCTGTTTATAGGAAAAAGCCCTGCCACACTTGCAGCGGGTCTCGTCCTCGTTGCTCCAGACCTCTACTATCTCGCCGCAGTCCGGACACTTTTCCTCGTGAAACCTTGGTACATCCGGATTGCTCATACAGTCGTGCTTTGACATACAAACTCTCCTTCCTTCATATTTTATTTAAAAACGCCTTTATCGTCAAGGGGATTACGGCGGCTGGATAAGGGGAATTAAAACGTGTGAGCAAGTCGTGCCATAGGCAGATCCACCTTCGGCGTCACTTCCATGCTACACCATCCTTTTGTGGCGTCGGGTCTCCGTACCCGACGTCCGGCTACAGGGTGACGTACATTTGGCATTGAATCACCGATGAATGACGGTTAATATATCACCTTATGGAGAATGATGATAAGAACATATCACGGGCCGTTACCAGGGAAGAGATAGGGGAAATAGACCGGAAGGCCATTGAGGAGTACGGCATACCGGGAGTGGTATTGATGGAGAACGCCGGCCGCGGGGTGGCCGTTGAGGCGCTTGAGATGCTGGAAGAGGCCCTTGAGCCCCGCGTGGCCATATTGTGCGGCAAGGGTAATAACGGCGGCGACGGTTTTGTTGCGGCAAGACACCTGCATAACCGGGGTGTCGCGGTCGACGTTTATCTGTTTGCCCGTGTGGCTGACGTGGCCTTCACACACGACCCGTGGACACACCTTAATACGCTCATCAAGATGGGACTTGAGATTAAGGAGGTAACGACGGCCCCTGACGCCAGGAGGATTATGTTGGATATGGAGGACACGGACCTCATTATAGACGGCCTCCTGGGAACGGGACTTCGGGGAGAGGTGAAAGAGCCTTATCGTACAGCGATAGAGGACACAAACAATTGCGGTGTTCCCGTACTGTCAATAGATATACCGTCGGGACTTGACTGTAACGATGGCCGCGTACTGGGCGTGGCGGTAAGGGCGGCCCGGACCGTGACGTTTGTACTGCCGAAGGCGGGTTTTGCGCTTGCCGAAGGCCCTGCGCACGTCGGCGAGGTGGTGACTGCCGACATCGGCATACCCAGGGAACTGGTGCAGGGTTTGTAGTAATGGCGACCCGCCGGGTCGCCACTGCAGGACTAGCCGCCTGCTATGGCGGGGACGACTGAGATGATGTCGCCGTCCTTAACGGGTGTGTCCTGGTTCTTCTGGAACCGGATGTCCTCGTCGTTGACGTAGAAATTTATGAACCTGCGTATCTCACCCTTTTCGTCGCAGAGTCTACCTTTTATACCCGGATATTTTGACTCCAGGTCGTCTATTACCTCTCTAACGGAACTGCCGGAGGCCTCTACCTGATCGGTGTTGCCGGTCAAGGGTCTCAGCGGGGTAGGAACTCTTACGGTAACTGGCATCTTTGTGTCTCCCTCAAGACGTTTTATTATCTATAGTGGAAAACGGAGTAACCGTGGTGGTTAATCCAGGGGCATATATTACTATTTATCCTTTGCGGCGGCAAGCATTCCTGTCTTCGCGTCCCGATGGCCGGCGGGAGCGGCGTCTTTTTCCATGAAGGCGTCGAAATCCTCAAGACTCGCCTTTATAAGCAGGTGGGGTTTCGCCAGTTTACCTATTACGGCCTCCTGTGTCTTGAGCCCGTTACCCGTTATGCTTATCACGATCGATTCGTTCCTGGGTATGCGGCCCTGTTCTATCAGTTTTTTTGCCACTGCCACCGTTACACCACCGGCCGTCTCGGTAAAGATACCCTCCGTTGAGGCCAGTAACTTTATACCCTCTACCAGTTCGTCGTCGGTCACGTCCTCGGCCCAGCCGCCACTCTCGTTTATGGCCTTGATGGCGTGATAGCCGTCCGCGGGGTTGCCTATCGCGATGGACTGGGCGATGGTGTCGGGTTTTACGGGTTTTATGGTGTCCCAGCCGTTCTTTACCGCGGTTGATATGGGTGCGGAGCCGGAGGCCTGGGCCCCGTAGAGCTTTGTCCCGGCATCAGGTATAAAACCGAGCATCTTAAATTCCTTAATGGCCTTAAATATCTTCAGTATGAGTGACCCGCCTGCCATGGGTACTACTATGTGTCGCGGGGCCTTCCAGCCGAGCTGTTCGACTATCTCGTGTCCGTACGTCTTGGAACCCTCGGCATAGTACGGGCGGATGTTTATGTTGGCGAACGCCCAGCCGTATTTCCCGGCTATCTCGGAGCACAGCCGGTTAACGCCGTCATAGTTGCCGTCGATACCGATAACCTTGGGCCCGTAGACGAGCGTGCCCACTACCTTCCCCTGCTCCAGGTCTGCGGGCATGAATATATAGCTCTCAAATCCCGCCTGTACCGCCTGCGCGGCCACCGAGTTTCCCAGATTACCTGTGGTCGCGCAGGCCACCGTCTTGAAGCCGAACTCCTTCGCCTTCGAGAGCGCGGCGGATACGACCCTGTCTTTGAAACTCCATGTCGGGTAGTTTACCGAATCGTTTTTTACGTACAGTTCCTCGACACCCAGGGCCTTCGCCAGATTATGCGCCCTGAGGAGCGGGGTGAATCCGACGTCGATTCCAACCGTGGGCTCTCCGTCCAGGGGCATAAGCTCCTTATACCGCCACATATTCTCGCTTCTGGAGGTGATTACGTCTCTGGTGAGACACTTCTTTATGCCGTCATAATCGTATTCTACTTCCAGGGGCCCGAAACAGAAACTGCAGACGTGGATGGGCTCCTTGGGGTATGTGCGGTCGCATTCTCTACACTTCAGGCTTTTGACAAACCCCATTATATCGATACTCCTATTTTAGAGACTCGAGTGGTGAGATAAGCGCGGGGAGGACAAAAAATAAGCCTCTTCCCGGGATATAAGAAGAGGCGTTTTCTCGGCTCCTGTCTTATCTCCCAAGGCTCTTACCTTACCTTGCAGGACTTAGCACCAGCATCCACCTTTTCTCCGGTGGACCGGTTGCTGTGGCTTCCGAGGGCCGGTCCCTCCACCACTCTCGATAAGATTACAGAACGATTATAACCTGGACAGGGTTGTTGTCAATCGAATTTTCCTGTCGCAAAAGGCTTAACGTGTTAATCCATACAGTTTACGACCAGTCCTGTCAGGAGTTTTGGATGGAAGAAGGTGGTTTTGGGGGGCATCTTTAACCTCTCGGAGGCGATGCCTTTCACCTCTTCGATCCTGGTGGGGTTCAGGAAGAACGCCAGGTCGTACTCTTCGTCATTTACTGATTCAATGGCCTCATTTTCGTCGTGTACGTATTTGATGTACTTCTCGTCCGTAACGTGCTCTCCAAGTATCCTGTCCAGTGCCAGACCGTGCAGGATCCTGGTGTCCAGCTGGCGAATGCATTCCGGTTCTTCCGCAAATTTACTCTGAGGGGTCTTGTCACTGGCCAGAGAAAGCAGATAGTATTTCCTGTTGCTGCCAACGTATAGTCCGAACGTATGTTCGGGGCTTTCCTCCAATTTTTCTTTTAAGGAGGCGTAGTCGTTGATTTTTTCTTGAGGTTCTATGTAGAAATATTGTTCCAGGATGTCGACTACGCTGATGTCCGGACGTTCTTCGGGGACCTTTACCAGCCGGTGGATAGGCAGGATTAAGAGTCCCGGGTCGTTCATGGATATCAGCATCATCATTACGTAATCCGCCCGTCCGCCGAGACTGCCCTTGACCTCTTTACTGAAGGTGGAGGCCACTTCGTAGCGGTGGTGGCCGTCTGCAATGAACAGGGGCCTGTTTTCCATGAGCCCGGAGACCGTCTCAATGGTTGACCAGTCACTTATACCCCACAGGCGGTGTCTCGTGCCGTCTATCCCTTCCAGGTCTACCTCCGGTGGGTTAGACGTTGCGGGCCTAAGCGCGTCGTACACCCTGGTCTTCTCCTCTGGATACAGTGTAAAGATGGGGCTCAGGTTGGCGCGGCACGCCCTCATCAGGCGAAGCCTGTCCTCTCTTTTTGCCGCGAGCGTGTTTTCGTGGGGAAATATTGACCCGGTTTTTGAGTCCTCAATCTTCACAAGGGCCAGAAATCCCCTGCGGGCGAGTTTCTTGCCCGCGAAGGAGAACTCCTGTTCGTAGGCGTAGATGGACGCCTGCGGGTCTCTTATCAATATCTTTTCGTCTCGCCACGACTTCAGATACTCTGTCGCGCGCGTATATTTATTGCGGAATTCGGTGTCGCCGGGCAGGTCCTTGCCCAGGATTATGCGGATAATGTTGTAGGTGTTCCGTTCGTAAAACTCTTCTCTGGCCCTGGGTGTAATGACGTCATAGGGGGGGCAGATAACCTCTGAGAGGTCTTTTATCTCTCCGGGGTTGTATCTGTACCCCCTAAATGGTGCAATAGTAGCCAGCTTTCGAACCCTGCGTGGATTGGGCTGTTGTGTTAGTGAATTGTGGGATTACGTGCCTATATCCCAGGATGCCAGATACTTTTCCTGTTCCTCTGTCAATGTGTCAATGGAGATGCCCATGGACTTCAGTTTCAGGTTGGCTATCCATTCATCCATTTCACGTGGCACGTCATAGACGCGGTTTTTCAGCGTGCCGCGGTTGTTTTTTATGTACTCGGTGGCCAGTGCCTGAACGGAAAAGCTCATGTCCATGACGCATGCCGGATGGCCTTCTGCCGCGGCCAGGTTAATTAGCCTGCCGTCCGCCAGCAGGTATATCGTGCGGCCGTCCTTCATGACATATCCGTCAACGAACTTTCTAACCTCGGGATGTTTCTTCACGGTCAGCTTGTTGAGCCCGTCAATGTCTATCTCGACGTTGAAATGGCCGGAGTTGCAGACCACAGCTTTGTCTTTCATTACCGCGAAGTGTTCTTTTCTGATTACGTGCTTGTCTCCGGTGAGCGTGCAGAACAGGTTGCCTATCTTTGAGGCCTCTTCCATGGGCATCACCTGGTAGCCGTCCATAACCGCCTCCAGCGCCCGGACGGGGTCTACCTCGGTAACGACTACCTTCGACCCCATACCCCTGGCCCTCATAGCCACTCCCCTGCCACACCATCCGTAACCTATTACAACGACCGTCTTGCCGGCCAGCAGCATGTTCGTTGCTCTGATGATCCCGTCCAGGGTGGACTGACCCGTACCGTAGCGGTTGTCAAAGAAGTGTTTGGTCGCGGCGTCGTTTACCGCAACAACCGGGAATTTCAGCACACCGTCCTTCTCCATAGCCCTCAGCCTGATCAACCCTGTGGTCGTTTCCTCCATACTGCCGATGATCTCGCTCGCGAGGTGGGAGTGGGTGCTGTGCAGGGTGGATACGAGGTCAGCACCGTCATCGATTGTCACGTTGGGTTTCTGCTCGAGCGTGGCGTCTATATGTTTGTAATAGGTATCATTGTCCTCGCCGGTTATGGCGAACACGGGTATCTTAAAATCACTTACCAGGGATGCGGCGACGTCATCTTGCGTGGAGAGCGGGTTTGAGGCGCAAAGGATTACCTGGGCGCCGCCGGCCTTCAGGGTGTCGACCAGGTTGGCTGTCTCTGCCGTGACATGAAGACAGGCCGAGAGTCTTAGACCGTCAAGTGGTTTTTCCTTCTCAAAGCGTTCCTTTATCAGTTTCAAGACGGGCATGTCCCCGCCCGCCCAGTCTATTCTGCGTTTTCCTTCAGGTGCAAGTTTCAGGTCCTTGACGTCGTGTTTCATACAGTCGTTGCCTCCTTTATGCCGGCTTCTCGTCTCAGAACATCGACCATGTCGGTCTTTTCCCAGGTAAAGTTTTCACCTTTGCGGCCGAAATGCCCGTATTTTGCGGTATCCCGATATATCGGTCTCCTGAGGTTGAACTTTTCTATGATACCTGACGGGGTGAGATCAAAGACCTTCTCAACTATGTCCGCCAGCTTGTCCTCGGGTATCTTGGCCGTGCCTTCACAGTGCACGAGAACGCTGGTGGGCTGGGTTACTCCAATGGCATAGGAAAGCTGTACCTCGCACCTGTCTGCAAGCCCCGCGGCCACCACGTTCTTTGCCACGTGCCTGGCCGCATAGTGGGCGCTGCGGTCCACCTTTGTGGGGTCTTTTCCTGAAAACGCGCCGCCACCGTGCCGTGCCCTTCCGCCGTAAGTGTCCACGATTATCTTGCGGCCTGTCAGCCCACAGTCTCCTTTCGGCCCACCTACCACAAAACGGCCCGTGGGGTTTATGTGGATTATGGTTTTGTCATCGAGATACTTTGAAGGGATAACCTTCTTAATTATCTTTTCTGTCAGGTCCTTCTTGATGGTTTTCTGGTCAACGTCGTCCGAGTGTTGCGTGGATATCACTACGGTATGAACCCTTACGGGGCGGTGGCCCTCGTATTCTATTGTGACCTGTGATTTGCCGTCGGGTCTCAGATAGGGCAGCTCACCGCTTTCTCTCAGATGCGCCAGTTCCTCCACCAGTTTGTGGGCCAGCATGATGGGCAGGGGCATGAGCTCGGGCGTCTCGTTGCAGGCGTAACCTATCATCATACCCTGGTCGCCCGCTCCCAGCTGCTTATTCTCTTTTTCCCGCGCGTCCACGCCCAGCGCGATGTCCGGTGACTGTCTCTCAAGGCAGGTTATTACCGCGCAGGTGTTGCAGTCAAAGCCCATCGAGGTGTCCGTGTACCCGATATTCTTTATGGCCTCCCGTACCGTGGCCGATATGTCTATAATGGCCGTGGTGGTTATCTCGCCGGCTACAAGCACCAACCCCGTCTTGACCAGTGTCTCGCAAGCCACCCTTGCGTATGGGTCACGTTTTAAAATTTCGTCCAGTATGGCGTCGGATACCTGGTCCGCTATTTTGTCCGGGTGCCCGACGGCAACGGACTCAGATGTGAATAGATGTCTGCCTTTTCTCATCTAACAACTTTCTCCTTGCTAAATTGCCTCTTAATGCCTCCAGATTGCGAGACGTGGCGCCCATTTGTTTGAGAACCGTCTCTCGTGCCCTCTGGCCCATTTCCTTTGCCTCCCCGGCGTTGCTAAGTATAGACTTTACCGTGCCCAGAAGGTCTTTTTCGTCGCGCGCCATCTTAGCAGCATCCGCCTTCAACAGCAAGTGCATCTCTTCCTCAAAATTAGCCATGTTAGGACCAAAGACCGTAGGTCTCGCCAGGGCCGCGGGTTCCATGACGTTCTGGCCGCCCCGGCCCATGAGGCTCTTTCCCACAAATACACAGTCTGCCAGGGAATATACGTTGTTTAAATCTCCTATTGTGTCGACTAACACCACAGTATCGCCGGGCTCCGAGCCAAAGTCTTTACCCTTGTCAAGCATAGATTTCCTTGCGCAGGAGAACCCGAGGGCCGTTACAGACCTTTCGACCTCTTCGGCCCGTTCTATGTGGCGCGGGACAAGGATGAGCCTGAGTCTGGGGACCGTGGCCTTAAGGGTCATAAGGCACCTGAGCAATATCTCTTCCTCCCCGGCGTGGGTGCTGCCGCCTACAAGCACAGGGTCTTTGGGTCCTATCTTAAAGGCCTGTCTTAACGCCTCTTTTATGTTCTCTGGGACGTCCACGGCCAGATTATCGTATTTCATGTTACCGGTGGTTATTACCTTTTCCTCCGGTATGCCGAGTTCGAGGAATCGGGAGGCGTCCGGCCCGGTGCGCACACAGTAGACGTTTCCCGGGGCAGACAGGCTCTCTGAGAACGTCCTGGACAGGAAACTCATGACGTTAAAGAATTTTTTGGATTTTTTCGATATCCTTCCGTTGACCAGGACCACGGGGATTTCTCTCTCAACGGCCTCGACCAGAAAATTGGGCCATATCTCCAGTTCAACCAGCACTATGCAGGTGGGCCGGAGCAGCTCAAAGGCCTTCCGGTCTATCCAGCTGAAGTCGAGGGGGAAGTAGACGACGGGCCTGTTCTCAAATCTTTTCCGGGCGATGGAAAAACCCGTGTTGGTGTTGGTGGATATGATTATGTCCCAGCCCGGGTATTCTTTTCCCATGGCGTTTATGAGCGCCTCGGCGGTCTTTACCTCTCCAACGGATGCGGCATGGACCCAGAAACAGGGCCTATCGCCCTCCCTTGCGGGGAGCCAGCCCAGCCTCTGGGACAGGCCCGCGCGAAAGCGTTCGCTTGTAAACATCTTGGCCAGAATATACGGCGTTCCCAGGATGCCGGCAGTCAGATATAAGGAGTCGAAGATGATGGGCATAAGCTATTTACCGCAACATTGTTTATATTTCTTCCCGCTGCCGCAGGGACATGGCTGGTTCCTTCCCACCTTGGTGCCCACGCGGATGGGTTCTGTTGTCCGCTTCTCCTGTTCCGCGGTCGCGGTCGCAGCCTGCGGTTGCGGCTTTCTCTCCATGAGTGCCGCGTCTTGATAGACAAAGTTGTCGACATTCCACACCCTGTGTGCCATATGCGTGGGTTCTTTCTCAAGCTTTATCTTGAAGAGCAGGTCTGTCAACTCTTCCCTTATGGAGGCCATCATGCTCTGGAACATGCCCAGGGCCTCACGTTTGTATTCTATTTTGGGGTCTATCTGAGCGTAACCCCTGAGACCGATACCGCTCTTCAGGCTATCCATCGCGTAAAGATGGTCTTTCCACTTCGAGTCGACCTTTTCCAGGATGATGAACTGTTCGAGCTTTCTGATGTTGTCTTCCCCTATATCAAGCTCCCGCTGGTGATAAAGCTCAGTGGCTTTTCCCATGAGATGTTCTTCTATGTCTTCCACCGACTTTCCGGCAAGTTCTTCGGGGGCGGGCTTTACGCCGAACTTCTGCTCAAACCATTTGGTCAGCTCCTCGGTGTCCCACTCGTCTTCATTCTGTCCCGGCATATAGCGGTCCATCGAATCCAGCACATTGTCTTCGATCATTTTCAGGACGCTATCCCTCAGGTCCTTCCCCTCGAGGCAGTTCTGCCGCCACGTGTAGATGGTCTTACGCTGTTCGTCCATGACCTCGTCGTATTCCAGGAGGTGTTTTCGGATCTCGAAGTTGTGTTCCTCAACCTTCTTTTGGGCGCGCGCTATGGCGTTGGTGACCATGCCGTGTTCGATGGCCATCCCTTCCTCCAGGCCGAATTTCTGCAGGATTGAGCTTACCCTTTCTGAGGCGAAGATGCGCATGAGGTCGTCATCAAGCGCGACGTAAAACCTCGAAGAGCCGGGGTCGCCCTGCCTGCCCGAACGTCCGCGCAGCTGGTTGTCAATACGTCTGGCCTCGTGCCTCTCCGTGCCCAGGACGTGGAGCCCGCCCCGCTCGGCCACTCCTTCGCCCAGGACGATGTCTGTGCCCCTGCCGGCCATGTTTGTGGATACGGTAACGTGACCCTCCTGGCCGGCCTTTGCTACGATGTGGGCCTCTCGCTCATGGTGTTTTGCGTTTAGAATCTCGTGCTCGATACCGCAGCGGTTCAGCTTTTCACTCAACATTTCAGATTTCTCTATGGAAGCGGTACCTACAAGGATGGGCCTGCCGGCCTTGTGTATCTCTGTTATCTCGTCCACAATGGCCGTCCATTTTTCCTTCTGAGTTCGGTAGACCCGGTCAGGGGCATTATCACGCTTGAGGGGCTTGTTGGTGGGAACGGATACTACCTGCAGTCCGTATATTTTATCAAATTCCATCGCCTCCGTGGTGGCGGTACCCGTCATACCCGCGAGTTTCTCGTACAGTCTGAAGTTGTTCTGGAGGGTGATGGTGGCGAGGGTCTGGTTTTCTTCTTTTATCTTCTGGTGTTCCTTGGCCTCTACTGCCTGATGCAGGCCGTCGCTCCATACCCTTCCTTCCATGAGCCGTCCGGTGAATTCGTCGACAATGACCACCTGACCGTTTTTTATGATGTAGTCCGTGTCTCTTTTAAACAGGTGGTGGGCGCGCAGGGACTGCTCGATATGGTGTGGCCATTCCATGTTCTTCTCTGTGTATATACTCCCCACACCAAGCTGGTTCTCTACCGCCTCTATTCCCGCGTCGATGAGGTGGACCGTTTTTTCCTTCTCTTTTATATCAAAATGTTTACCTTTCTTCAGCCGGCGTGCGATACGGTCGGCAATGTAGTACTGCTCGGTAGACTCCTCCGTGGGACCGGAGATTATGAGGGGGGTTCGGGCTTCGTCTATGAGGATGCTGTCCACCTCGTCGATTATGGCGTAGTTGAGTTGTTTTTGCACCTGCTCTGCCGTGCTTGTGCGCATATTGTCTCTTAAATAATCAAAGCCGAACTCGTTATTTGTGCCATACGTGATATCACACTGGTAGGCGACCTTCTTTTCCGCATAGTCCTGGTCGTTCTGAATCGTGCCCGCTGACATGCCCAGGAACTCGAACACCGGGCCCATCCAGTCGCGGTCCCTCTTGGCCAGGTAATCGTTTACCGTTACTATGTGCACGCCCTTACCGGTGAGGGCGTTAAGGTATGCGGGTAATATGGCGACCAGCGTCTTACCCTCGCCAGTGGCCATCTCTGAGATCTTGCCCTGATGGAGTACTATCCCGCCCAGGAGCTGTACGTCGAAGGGGCGCATGGTAAACGGCTCAATGTCGGGGTTCGGGGAGCGCGACACGCGGGCCGAGGCCTCTCTGGCCACGGCGAAGGCCTCCGGCAATAGGTCGTCCAGGGTCTCTCCATTGGCCAGCCTGTCCCTGAATTCACTGGTCTTTGCCCTGAGCTGGTCGTCTGAGAGGGCCTTTATCTTCGGCTCGAAAGAGTTTATCTGTTCCACTATGGGCCAGAGCTCCGCCAGGGCACGCTCGTTGGCCGAGCCGAAGACCTTATCTAGCCCCTTTGTTATGTAATCAAGTATCATAATACTGCCTCAATGCTATTATAATGCACCTTTTCGAAAATATCAAAATGGAAGGTGAAGAAGCTACCGCACCTTTTTGCCGGCACGGATAGCGTGGCTGGTACGAAAAGCCGAGCGTATGGGGTGAAAAGGTGCCCTTGCACCCTGCTTATAACCCGGTTCTTGTGTACTTATTTTCTCTTTTTAACAACATAAAGGTATAGCAAATTTTATCCATTTAATCAGATTAGATTACAGGTGTCAAGGTGTTCTGTTTGTAGTGGTGTATGTAACGGGTATGTCAAGGCCACGTCTTGACCTACGGCTCTAGACCGGGTTCGCCGTCAGAATTTCTCCAAACCCGGCATAATATTCCTGTAGAGATTTTACTTCAAGCGGTCCTTTGAGCATGGCCTCTATGCCTTTTGTAGCGGCGGAAGCACCGGAGAGGGTGGTAAAGTATGGTATGTGATGTACCAGTGCCGTCCGGCGGATGGAGTAAGAGTCTTTTTCGGCGACGTTCCCCTCTGTAGTGTTTATGACCAGTTGTATTTCACCCTTTTCCAGATAATCTACCACGTTGGGGCTGCCTTCGATGACTTTAAGGACGTCCTTGACGGGTAGGTTTGCCTGTGCGATTGCCCCGGCAGTGCCCCTGGTGGCCATTATCCGGAAGCCCAGCCTGTGTAGCGTCCTGGCAACCTCCACGGCCTGCGGCTTGTCTCTGTTCTTAACACTTACGAAGACCGTCCCCTTTGTGGGGAGGCAGCCGTCCTGTCCCATCTGGCTCTTCGCGTAGGCCCTGCCGAAGTCCTTGTCCAGCCCCATTACCTCGCCCGTTGACTTCATCTCAGGCCCCAGGACTGTGTCTGCACCGGGGAATTTTATGAAAGGCAGAATCGCTTCTTTAACGGCGGTGTAAGGGAACTTCTGCCGTGGCTGCAGGTCCATCTCGCTTAGGGTTACGCCCATGGCGGCCTTGGTTGCCACCTTAGCGAGCGGTATACCGATGGCCTTGCTCACAAAGGGCACGGTCCGGGATGCCCTCGGATTTACCTCCAGCACAAAGACCTCGTCGTCCTTGACGGCGTACTGTATGTTAATCAAACCCCTCACGTCCAGTTCGAGTGCGAGGAGCCTGGTCTGCCTCTCCAGCTCTTCCAGTATGCTGTCTTTGAGTGAATGAGGCGGTATGACGCAGGAGCTGTCTCCCGAGTGAATGCCCGCCGCCTCTATATGTTCCATGATCCCGCCGATGAGTATGTCTTTCCCGTCGGCCACGGCGTCAACGTCAATCTCCACCGCGTCTTCAAGAAACTTGTCTACCAGGACGGGATGGCTTGGCGAGGCCTCTGTCGCCCGATGGATGTATTTCTCAAGAGATTCCCTGTCAAACACCACCTGCATTGAGCGGCCGCCGAGTACATAGGACGGCCTCAGCAGGATCGGATACCCGAGGGTCTCGGTTATCTCAATGGCCTCTTCCAGCGAGCGGGCGCACCCGTTGTCGGGCTGCTTCAGATCCAGCTTTCTAAGGAGTTGGGTAAACCGCTCCCTGTCCTCCGCGCGGTCGATGCTGTCGGGGGACGTCCCCAATATCTTGATGCCTTCTCTTTCTAGTGGGATTGCGAGCTTAAGGGGCGTCTGTCCACCGAACTGTACAATCACGCCCAGGGGCCTTTCCTTTGCTGCTATCTCCAGGAAATCTTCCAGGGTCAGGGGCTCGAAGTAAAGCCTGTCGGAGGTGTCGTAGTCGGTGCTTACCGTCTCCGGGTTACAGTTAACCATGATAGTTTCGTAACCAAGCTCCTTAAGCGCCATCACCGAGTGTACACAGCAGTAGTCGAACTCTATGCCCTGCCCTATACGGTTTGGACCGCTGCCGAGGATTATAACCTTCTTTTTATCGGTAGGTTCCGCCTCGCACTCTGTCTCATAGGTGGAGTAGAGGTACGGGGTGTAGGCCCTGAACTCTGCGGCGCAGGTGTCAACACGCTTGAAGACGGGTCTTATACCGTGTTTTTGCCGCAGGGTCCTGACGGCGTCCTCCGTCGAGCCTGTAAGCCGGGCAAGGCGGCAGTCCGATATGCCGGCGCCCTTCGCCGCCAGCAGGGCCTCAGGGTCAGAAATCCCCCCGGCCTTCACGTTTTCTTCTATGCTTATTACCTCTTTTATGTTGTTTAGGAACCACGGGTCTATCTTTGTCAGGGCGTACAGCTCGTCTACGCCGATGCCCGTCCTGAGACCCTCTGCCACGTACCAGAGCCTGTCCCATGTAGGCGCTGCCAGGTGCTCTCTGATGGCGGTCTTTTTCCGGTCGTCCGTCATGCCCTCGAAAAGTTCCAGCGTTAACCCGTAAATGTCTATCTCCAAAGACCTTATGGCCTTACCCAGCGATTCCTTAAACGTGCGCCCGATGGCCATCACCTCACCCACCGACTTCATCTGTGTGGTGAGTGTTTCATCGGTCTCCGGGAACTTCTCGAAGTTGAACCGCGGGTATTTCACCACACAGTAGTCTATCGTAGGCTCGAAAGCGGCCGGGGTGTAGCGTGTGATGTCGTTGGGTATCTCGTCCAGGGTGTATCCGACCGCGAGTTTTGCCGCTATCTTCGCAATGGGGAAGCCGGTGGCCTTGGACGCAAGCGCGGAACTGCGCGACACCCTGGGGTTCATCTCGATGGCCAGCATCTCGCCGGTATCCGGATTGACGGCAAACTGTATGTTGGACCCTCCCGTGTCTACTCCTATCTCCCTGATAATCTTTATCGCGGCGTCCCGCATGTGCTGATACTCACTGTCAGTGAGGGTCTGGGCGGGGGCTACCGTGATGCTGTCGCCGGTATGGACGCCCATCGGGTCAAGGTTTTCGATAGAGCAGATGATTACCACGTTGTCCCGTACGTCCCTCATCACCTCCAGCTCGTATTCCTTCCATCCCAGGACGGAGCGTTCTATAAGGACCTCATGGACGGGGCTGAGGTCGAGCGCGTGCTTGATAAGTTCTTTATACTCTTTCATGTTTCTGGCGATGTTACTACCCGCGCCGCCCAGGGTGAAGGACGGGCGTATTATGGCGGGGAAACCTATTTGCCCGACGGCATCTACCGCTTCTTCTATAGACTTTACGTATATACTTTCCGGCACGCCGACGCCTACCCGCCTCATGGCCTCCTTGAAGAGGCCGCGGTCCTCTGCCTTCTTTATGGCGTCGAGCCCCGCGCCAATCAGTTCCACGTTGTGCTTCTTTAGCGCTCCCGATTCTGCCAGTGTTACCGCGAGGTTAAGGGCCGTCTGCCCGCCAATCGTGGGCAGGAGTGCCTGAGGCCGCTCTTTTTTGATAATCCGTTCCAGTATGTCCGGCACAAGCGGTTCTACATATGTGGCGTCCGCCAGCTCCGGGTCTGTCATGATGGTGGCCGGGTTGGAGTTGACCAGCACTATATGGAAGCCCTCTTCCTTCAGGGCCTTACATGCCTGTGTGCCGGAGTAGTCGAACTCGCACGCCTGCCCGATAACGATAGGCCCGGAACCTATTATCAGTATTTTCTCTATGTCAGTTCGTTTCGGCATTTCTTTTTTAATTTATGCTGTAGTGGCAGAGCTTGCTCTGCATAGTGTCGAGCAAGCTTGACCACTACAAAAAATTTATTGGGTACCCTAGGGTCATACCCAGGGCATGATTTATCTGGCACGCTATATTTCGTGTCTTATTGTTTCTTTACCATCTCCATAAACTTCTCGAACATATACCCCGCGTCGTGGGGGCCGGGGGAGGCCTCGGGGTGGTGCTGGACGGAGAACGCGGGCACGTCCAGACACCGCAGCCCCTCGACGGATTTATCGTTTAGGTTTGTGTGGCTTACCTCCACCCTCCCGAACGGCGTGTCAGACGCGCCGCCGTCAGCCTCAACCGCGAATGAATGGTTCTGCGTGGTGATTTCAACCTTCCGCGTGGAGAGGTCCATGACGGGGTGGTTGCCGCCGTGGTGGCCGAATTTGAGCTTATACGTCTTGAGTCCCAGCGCAAGCGCCATGAGCTGGTGTCCCAGGCATATGCCCATGACGGGTTTTTTGCCGAGCAGCCCCCTGACGTTTTCTATCATGTACGGGACGGCTCCCGGGTCGCCGGGACCGTTTGATATGAGGATGCCGTCGGGTTCCATAGAAAGTACGGCTCCGGGACCGGTTGTGGCGGGGACGACCGTGACCCTCGCCCCAAGCCGTTCCAGGCTCCGGGGGATATTGTATTTTACGCCGCAGTCGTAGACGACTATGTGATATACGGGAGCGACCCGCCGGGCCGCCCCCGCAGATGTCTTTGAGACGGAATCCCAGCCGTAGACCCCTGAGGTGGTGACCTCTTTAACCAGGTCACGTCCCGGAAGCCCGGGTGTTTCTTTCGCCTTGGCATGCAGACTCTCAGGGTCGAGGTCTTTGGTGGATATGACGCCGACCTGTTCGCCGTGGTCCCGTATATGCCGGGTGAGAGAGCGTGTGTCGAGGCCCTGGATACCCACGATACGGTGGGCCTTCAGTAATTCGGCAAGGTTTGTCCTGGAGCGCCAGTTGCTCGGGTAAGGGCAGTACTCCTTGACTATAAAACCGCTGAGGTATAGCCGGGAGGATTCGTTATCTTCGAGGTTAACGCCGTAGTTTCCTATGAGCGGGTAGGTAAGGGTGACGATCTGGCCCTTGTAGGAGGGGTCGGTCAGGACCTCTTGGTACCCCGTGATGCCGGTATTAAAAATAACTTCCCCGCTGGTCTCTCCCTCGGCTCCAAAAGGCCATCCTTTATAAAGGGCGCCATCGGCGAGTACTAGTAGGGCCCTTTTTTTCATACCGTTATACTATGGGGGCTTATCATATCCGAATTTCGTTCATACTATCTCTGGCGGGCGTTTCTGTCAAGAACAGGTTTTCCCTTGACAGCTTGTGCCGTCTTGATGTTTAATTACAAGTGTGTATCGTGATAAGAATTAAGGCTTTAGGACCTTTCTTGCGAGTACTTCATGACATTAGCCAACAAGGTTACAATAGGTCGGATTCTTCTCACGCCGATTCTCATTATAGCCCTCTTTGAGGCCACGAACGCCGAGTGGTGGCGTTATCTGGCGGCCAGCCTCCTCTTTGTGGTCGGGATAGGGGACGCCGTCGACGGTTACCTGGCGAAGAAGAGAAATGAGGAAACGGAGCTAGGCAAGTTCCTTGACCCGATAGCGGACAAGTTTGTAGTAATAAGTCTGTGTCTAATATTGTATTCTCATTTCTGGGTGGGGCCGCACCTCCCGTTCTGGTTGTTTGCCGTTATACTGTTCAGAGAAATCTTTGTCGTCGGCGGATTCTTGTCGCTGTCTTTTGCCAACATTAAGCCGAATCCCTGGCCGTGTTTGATGGGTCGCGTAAATAACAACGTGCAGCATGTAATGTATGGTTTTGTTATTGTGGGAAACGTTATGCCCGATATCGCAACTAAGCTGATTCAATTTAGTGTGGGGATTACCTGTATTGTCTCTCTTCTTGCGTATATGTGGCTCTTTTTTGATATTCTTAAACAGCGTCAGAGTGTTAAGGCGGGCGTGAACCAGAGCGTCCAGGAAGTGACTTGAGAGGAGTTTTGTAAATGACGTACAGTTCTATCCCATCGATTTTAAAGGACCTCAAGCATGGTAAGATGGTTGTCGTTGTGGATGATGCCAACAGGGAGGACGAAGGCGACCTTACAATGGCAGCCGAAAAGGTCACTCCTGACGCGGTAAACTTTATGCTTAACCATGCCCGCGGTATTATTTGTCTTGCCATGTCAGAAGAGATGGCCGAGTCGCTGGACCTTCCGCCGATGGTTACCAATAACAACGCGAAGTTTAAGACGCCGTTTACGGTGTCGATAGATGCCAGGAAGGGCATAACGACGGGTGTCTCCGTTGAAGACCGGGCCACGACGATAAAGATGGCGGTGAGTAAAGATTGCAAGCCCGAAGACCTGGTAAGGCCCGGGCACGTATTTCCACTCAGGGGCCGGCGTGGAGGCGTGCTGGTAAGGACGGGGCATACCGAGGGCGCCGTAGACCTGGTCAGGCTGGCCGGTCTTCGTCACTCCGCGGTTATCTGTGAGATTATGGCCCCGGACGGAAAGATGGCCAAACTCACAGGGCTGAAGAAGTTTGCCGAAGAACACAAAATAAAAATATGTACAATCGCCGATATAATCAAGTACCGCCATGAGAAGGAGCGTCTTATCAAGAAAAAGGTTTCGGTGAAGCTGCCTACCGTCTACGGTGATTTTACGGTGCATCTCTACCGTTCGCAGGTTGACGAGTACCTGCACCTGGCTTTCTGTAAGGGTGATATCGGAATGGAGGGCGATAGCCCCGCGCCCCAGCACGACGAGCCCGTATTGGTGCGAGTGCATGATGAGTGTCTCACGGGCGACATATTCGGGTCTCTGAAGTGTGACTGCGGTGAGCAGCTGCATAACGCCCTGAAGATAATCCAGAAGGAGGGCAAGGGCGTTTTACTGTACATGCGGCAGGAAGGCAGGGGTATCGGCCTGGAGAACAAGTTGCAGGCATACGCCCTGCAGGAAAAAGAGGACCTGGATACCGTAGAGGCGAATGAAAAACTGGGCTTCCTTGCAGACAAAAGGGACTATGGCATTGGCGCTCAGATACTCAGAGACCTGGGGATAACCAAGATGAGACTTTTATCCAACAACCCCAGGAAGTTCAAGGGGCTTGCGGGTTACGGGCTGGAGATTGTAGAGAGGGTGCCCATCGTCGTTGCCCCGACGAAAGATAACATACGGTATCTGCAGACAAAGAAGAATAAACTGGGTCATTTAATAGACGTGGTCTAGGGGGGAGGAGGGAAACGTGCCTACAATCCTTAAATATATTAATGATGACGAGGCTCTGAGGATTGCCGCTAATATAGAGAAAAAAGGATACAATCTTTACATTGAGGCGTCCAGGCGGGCAAAGGGTGACAAAGCGAAGCTAATGTTCAGGCAGCTGGCAGAGGCTGAACAGAAACATTTAGTGCACTTCAATGACCTTCGGGCAAACCTGCATGAAAGGAAAGGGCAGATACCCTGGGGTGAAGACGATGAGCTGGTAAGTGCTTACATAAATAACCTGGTTCACACGGGGGTTTTCAGCGGTACAGGAAAGAAACGTGGAACAACAAATAAGGACATTACCGAGATTGAGGCGTGTGAAGTGGGTATTCAGACAGAGAAGGATTCTATACTGTTCTTTGGCGAGGCCGCCAGATTGTGCAAGAACCGTCAAGGCAGAAAGATGTTCAAGGCCCTTATTGAGGAAGAGAAACAACATCTGACGGACCTTGCCCAACATCTCGGGCACTTAAGGCAAAAAAAGCCGAGCAGTGGGGGGAAGCGCAAATGACAGAAGCAGGTGAAGTATATTACTGTGAGGTCTGCGGGGCCGAGGTAAAGGTCGTGACTGGTGGTGCGGGCACGCTCGAGTGCTGCGACCAGCCGATGACACCGAAGTCGAATTAATCGGTAGAGACCTCTCAAAGATCTCCTGAGCACAGCTACAAATTTCCCTTCAACGAAGTAGAACTTCGTTGTCTACCGTTCGCCTTCAAACGTTTTTGGTAGACGTAGACAATGAGCTTTACGGTCGTTGATGTCTTCGACGAAGGAGTACATCTATCTCGCACGTGCGACATCCGCCTCAGGCGGATCGCACGCTACACCCTCGATGCAATAATGTAGTACCTTACCAGCCACAATATCTACAACCCCTTCAGCTCCACCTTGCCCAGCGTCAGGGCGTCTTTCAGGGTGTCTTCCGCCCTGCTCACCAGGACGATTATCAGATTGTCCGGGTCGAGGAACCGCCTGGCCGCACGGTTGACGTCTTGCCTTGATACGGCGCTGACATTGTCCAGATATTCCTCAAGATAATTTTCCGGCAGGCCGTAAAACTCCTGGTCTATAATCTTTGATGCTATCTGGGTGGGCGTCTCAAGTCCCAGGGGGAAATGACCTATGTAATAAGACTTGGCGGCATCCAGTTCCTCTGCGGTCACGCCGCCGGACTTGAGCTTTCTCAACTCGTCTAGCACCAGCCACATGGCCTCAAGGGCGGTCTCGTTCTTACTGTATGTCCGTATGTAAAAAGGCCCCTGCAGCATCCTTGCGTCAAAGCGGCTCGAGACACCGTAGCTCAGGCCCCTCTCCGCCCTTATCTGTGTGTAGAGTCTGGAGGTAGGCCCCCTGCCGAGGATGCTGTTCAGTAGCAGGAGGGGGAAGTAATCGGGGTCTGCGCGCCTGATGCCCAGATGGCCGATGCGTATCTCTGTCTGTGTGAGGTCGGGCTTGTCCACCATGCGTATCCTGTGGCCTGTAATTCCGGGTATGGGGGGTGGTGTGGCCTCTTCTACTTTTCCTGCATCCTCCCAGTCGCCGAAGGTTTCTTCTATAGCGGTGAGTGTGCCTGCGGGGTCTATGTCGCCGACCACCGTTAGGATAGAGTTGCCCGGCTGATAGTAGCGTTTGTGAAACCGTGTGATTTCTTCTCCGGTGACGGCCTTGAGGCCCTCTGTCGTGCCGACAGGCGGGTGGTTATACGGGTGTGTGCCGTAAAGCATCTCGCCAAAATGCCTGTCGGCGATGTTTCGTTTGTTGTCTCTCTCCCTTTGTATGGACGTTACGGCCTTGTCACGCTGAAATTCTATTTCCTGCGGTTTAAACGACGGGTATCTTGCTACCTCGGAGAGCATGTCGAGCATGGTCCTGAAATGTCTGACGAGGGCCGTAGAGCCGATGGAAGTGGAGTCATAGTCGCAGTCCACGTCAAGGGTGGCACCGATGAAATCTATCTCCTCTGATATCTCAAGAGAACTTTTTGAGCGCGTTCCCTCACGCAGTAGTTGTGCCGTCAGGTTGGCGAGTCCGGGCCTCTCCTGCGGGTCATTTGCGGAGCCGGCCTTCACCAGTAATTCTATCGCCACGACGGGCAGCTCGTGGTGTTCTACCATGATTATTCTGAGGCCGTTATCCAGCGTGGCTTTCTGGTACTTTATGGACGGCAGGTCCTCGCCCGCCTGCACACACCTGCTTGTAGCGAGAGGCAGGAAAGAAATTATAAGTATTATGAACAGGCGGTGGTATATGATCACTTCGTTATTCTTTCTTCTGTTGTTTTTCCTTGGGCAGGAGCCTTACTACGGTCCTGTTCCCGGGGGCGAAATATTTCACCGCTACTCTCTGTATGTCGTCTGCCGTTGCGCCGCGGTATTTCTCCAGGTCCTTTATGAACCCCAGCGGGTCACCTGTCTTCGCCAGGCTGAAACCCATCTGCAGGCCCCTGACGAAGTTGGTCTGGAGGCTGAAAATCAGTCCCGTCTCGATCTGGTTTCTTGCCTTTTCGAGTTCGTGTTCTGTCACCGTTTCAGTCTGGAGTCGTTCCAGGTTGCCGTAGATTACCGAGGCCACTTCGTCCGGCGAATGGCCCTGTTTTATGCCCCGGGCCGTGACGATGAACAGTCCCGGGTCTTTATAGGCCTCGACCGAGGCAGAGATATAAAGCGCCGCCTTGTCCTCGTAAACGACCTTCCTGTAGAGTCTGGAACTGTGTCCGTCCGTAAGTATACTCCCTATCAGTTCCAGTACGGGTATGTCGTCGTGGGTGGCCTCGGGGATGTGATAGGCGACGGCCAGCCAGGGCGACTGCGTATCAACGTGCAGGTCCCTGTGTCTTTCCTCCTTCTGCGGAGGTTCCCGGGGTATTACCGTATCGGGCCGCTCCGCGGGCTGCAGGTGTCCAAAATATTTCTCCACCGTGGAGATGACGTCCTGCGGGTCTATGTCGCCCAGTATTATAATAGTCATGTTGTTCGGGGCGTAGTGGGTGCGGTAATATTCCTTGCAATCCTCGAGGGTTATGGCGTCAAGGTCGGGCATCCAGCCGTTCACGGGCCAGCGGTACGGGTGTACGGTGAAGGCGGTGGAAAAGATGGCCTCGCCCATGGTTCCGTAGAGCGAATTGTCTATGCGCAGCCTTCTTTCCTCTTTTACCACCTCTCTTTCGGAGGCCAGTGTACCGGCGGTAAGCCTGAGGTGTGCCATCCTGTCAGCCTCCAGTTCTGCGGCCAGTGCGAGTTTAGAGCTGGGCAGGTTCTCGAAGTATGCGGTGGCGTCCTCGGTGGTAAAGGCGTTGTCTGTGCCGCCGTTCGCGCGTACGATGCGGCTGTGTTCCTCCGGTTCCACGTTCTTTGAGCCCTTGAACATCATGTGTTCAAACAGGTGGGAGATGCCCGTTATCCCCGGCCTCTCGTTTATCGAGCCAACGTGGCACCAGACCTGAAAACTTATAATGGGGGCTGAGTGGTCCTCGTGCATAAGGAGGGTGAGGCCGTTTTCGAGCCGGTGTTCCTTCAGGTCTATCTCAATCGGCGCGGCGGACGGGCTTTGCAAGAATACAACTAACCATAAGGTACTAAGCAGGCATACTGTATACAACCTCACCAGCATATTACACCTTGTTTATATGATAATTTCTTCAAAGCCCCGGCGTTTGTAGTCTATCTCGCCGATGCCGGCCTCGTGCGCTTCTCTGATAAAGCGTATGTCTTTGCCACTGAACCCGAATAGCGTCGCGCCGTATGAGTCCACGGCCACGGGGTCGGTGCTTACCACTATCCTTCTTGCACCCTCGACGGAGTTGTCCACGTCATCGAGTCTCCCGCCGGTAGGGCCGTGGCGCTTGAGCACCCTGTAGGCGTCCAGCACGGTCAGGTCTACCTTCACCACCCTGTTGAGGTCTGCTATCTTGGGGTGTATGTCCTTGTGAAGCCTGCCCCGGTCCCATCCCACCATTCCGAAGACGTTTTTGAGGGCCATGGTAAGGCGTGACGTGCTGTGGTGTTTCGCTATGGGGACGTTTATCAGGACGTCCACCTCCTCCTCGAGCACGAAGGCGTCATTGAATGCCCATGACTTCAGGACCTTGCCGCCGGGGATGAGGAGTTCCCGGAAGCGGGATTTGTCCACGTAGGCCGCCTCCGCTCCCGCGCGCCTTGCCGCCTCCTCGATACGGCTGATCTTGTATGAGGGTTTGGGGTTGCTGGAGCAGGGGTGGTCCATCACCCTGACCCTTGAGGCGCCGGCATCCAGGCACAGGCCCGCCAGCGCCGCTACCAGATGGGGGTTGGTGTTTGCGGCGAACTCAGGCGCCCTGTTCCAGGAAATGTTGGGCTTGATTACCACGCGGTCACCCCTGGACACCAGCTTTTCCATACCTCCCAGGGCCGCCAGGGCCCTGGTGGTCATCTCACGGACGGTCTCCGCCTCATCCTTACCGCCTGTATTATTTGCGGCGTGGACTACGACCGTGTCTTTTGCCAGCCCACTCTCCTTGAATTTCTTGAGGGTCTTCTGCCTCTTGCGGGATGTCCGCAGGTAGGATAGGCCATAGAGACCGGCTCCGGTCCCGATGACTGTTTTAAGAAATGTTCTTCGAGAGATGTCTTTGCTCATGGCATAGGCCCACTAATAGGGCGGCTACATGTAATTGCTTAAGCGTAGGGACAGACCTTCAGGTCTGTCCGTCCGTAAGCAGGATGACAGGTCTAAAGATCATGCCCAAGGCAGCCCCCCCATTATTTGGGCGGGCCTGTCCGTACATTTTTGCAGGGAAGAATCTATTGTCTTGCCCCTGCGAATCAGTCAAAAAGTGCGTTTATAAAACTGTCCGGGTCGAACTTCTGTATGTCATCGGCCCCTTCTCCCAGGCCCAGGAACATTACGGGTATCTTTATCTCGTCCTGCATTGCGATAACTATGCCGCCCTTGGCGGTGCCGTCGAGTTTCGCGAGAAAGAGGCCCGTGATGTCGATGGTTTTTCCAAAAAGTTTCGCCTGTGAGATGGCGTTCTGGCCCGTCGTTGCGTCTAAGACCAGCAATACTTCGTGCGGCGCGCCTTCTATTCTCTTTGAGATGACCCTCTTTATCTTGCTGAGTTCCTGCATGAGGTTCTGTTTTGTATGAAGCCTTCCGGCGGTATCTACTATTACTACGTCGATGTCCCTTGCGATGGCCGCCTCAACGCTGTCGTAGGCCACGGCTGCTGGGTCCGCCCCCTCACCGTGTTTTACTATCTGCGCGCCGATTCGGTCGGACCATATCTCCAGTTGCTCTGTGGCGGCTGCCCTGAAGGTGTCTCCAGCGGCAAGCAGCACCTTCTTGCCGTCCTTAATAAACATGTTGGCCAGCTTGGCGATTGACGTCGTCTTGCCGCTGCCGTTTACTCCGGCGACCATGATGACCGTGGGCGGTTCGGCGGCCGCATGCAGGTCGCGCCGTGCGTCCCTGAAGCGTTCTTTAAGCCTTTTTTTGAGGAACTCCTTCATCCCGGCGGTATCCGTAAACTCTCTTAGCTCCCAGGCGTTTCGTATGTCTGCGACAAGCTTTGTCACGAACCTGACGCCCATGTCCGCTTCTATGAGGGCCGCCTCCAACTCTTCCAGCACCTCGTCATTTATCTCTTGCTGTGAAGAAAGCAGGCCGTGCAGATTGCTTTCGAGACGGGTGCGGGTCTTTTTGAGACCGTTCTTGAGTCCTTCAACGTCAACCCACGTGTCCAGGGAAAGCCAGTATGCGGCGGCTGATTTGGGTGATGGTTTGGCCTTTTTGCCCCCTTCTTTCTCCTCCGGGGCGTCTGGCGCCGTCTGCTCCGGGGTCTCGGTGGCAGCCTTTTTCTCTTCAGACACTGCTTCCGTTTCCTTCGCAGTTGTTGCGGCAGTCTCTTTTTCTTTGATGTTTTTGTCGCCGTCGTCGTCCGGGTCGGAGCCGGGTCGTCTCCCGGCCTTTTTTTTATCCTCTCCGAGGCCCGTAACTTCTTTTAAATAATCAAATACCATAGAACAACCTTCCCAAAACCCCTCGTCACGTAGCGGTCAAAACGTCTCTCGGCTGCTTGCACCGTTCTCTGAGGGCCAGTACCGTTTCATTGGAGACCGTTATTTTTCCTAAAGGTACGCTGGGCTTCCTCAGTCCATGGAAGTCAGAACCGCCAACAGGTATCAGATTGTACTTCTTTGTGATGCCAAGATATTTTTCTACTATCTCCGGCGTGTGCGACGGGTAATATACCTCAATTGCCTGCAGGCCGCTATCCACGAGAAGCGGTATGATGTCATCTTTCCCTGAAAGACCCGGATGGGCATAAACAGATACCCCTCCCGCCTCATCGATGAGTTCTATCGCCTGCCGTGGCGTAAGGATCTTTTTTGGTACATACGCGGGACCGTCATCTCCAATATACCTGGCAAAACACTCCGCAAGATTTTTGCAATACCCGTGTTTCACGAGCAGCTCCGCCATGTGCATCCTTCCGGGTGGACTGTTGCCGGCCAGATTGAAGACTTCTTCCTTATCGATGTTTACGCCAACGCGGCTTAATTTCTCTACGATGGCCGATATCCTTGTGACCCTTTCCTCAATTATTTGAACGAATTTCTCTGTCAGGTTGCTGTTGTCTATGTCGATAAACAGGCCGAGTATGTGTATCTCATATGGCTGGACATACCCTGACACCTCGACGCCGGGTATTATGTGGACGTTCCTCTTGAGGCCCTCTCTCTGGGCGGGCCGCACAGCGTCTATGGTGTCGTGGTCGGTTATAGCCATTGTCTTAAGACCTACGCGTACCGCTTCCTCAACCACTTCCTCGGGGGAAAACGTGCCGTCAGAACATATGGTATGGACGTGCAGGTCCGCCTCACCGTAGTCCGCGACGAGAGACACTTTTGGCCCCATTTTGCCATACTTTTGGCTCTTGGCATAGTGGTTCGCGTAGACCTTGTCCAGTATGCCGTTTACAAACGTGCCGGAGTTCTCGGTGCTGTATTTTTTGGCGAGGTCTATTGCCTCGTTGACGGATACCTTGGGGGGGATGTCGTCTCTGAAGAGGAGTTCATAGACTGCCAGGCGCAGGATGCAGCGGTCAACGACGGCCATGCGGGGGAGTTCCCAGTTCTCCACGACAGAGGAGACCTCTTTATCTATGTCACTTATACGGTCCCGGCAGCCTTTCACCAGTTCAGCGGCAAACCCGGCAACCTCATCGTCCTCGGCCCTGGAGATGCAAGAAGAAACGGCTTCGTCTAAAACGTCCTGCCCGCGTATGTCTATCTGGTAAAGGGCCTGTAACGCCAGCTCCCTGGCCCGCGTTCTCTTTCTCATGCCGGCATAACCTACTTCTTCCTTTTTGAGCCCAGGCGTTCAACCAGGTTTGCCATCTCTATGGCGTCCTTCGCTGCCTCCGCGCCCCGGTTGCCGCTGCGGGTGCCCGCGCGGTCAATGGCATGTTCCAGGGTCTCTGCGGTGACCACACCGAGGATGGTGGGAACGCCGGTATCAAACCCCACCTGGGCTACACCCTTTGATACCTCGGCGGAAACATATTCAAAGTGCGGCGTCTGACCGCGAAGTACGGCGCCAAGACAGACAACGGCGTTATACCGCTTACTCCGGGCAAGCCTTAAGGCCGTTGACGGTATCTCAAAGGCGCCCGGGACCCAGCAGACGTCAATGTCCTTTTCCCTTACGCCATGCCTGAGAAGGCAGTCATGCGCGCCCTCCAGCAGTTTTCGGGTTATAAATTCATTAAACCGGCTTACAACCAGACAAAAGCTCTTTCCGGTGCCGATAAGGCCCCCTTCGAATGTCTCGCCCATGGGTTTACTCCTTCTATCTCATAATCCTTGAGAGAACCGGGGAAGATTTACTTCATGTGTAAGTTATGAAAAATACCACAAAAAAGACGCTATTTCAAGGCAATTCAAGTACTTGTAAAAACCCGCCGACTTTATTATCATAGCCGGACCAAACCTTTTTTGGATGAAAGATAAATACAGATGCCTGCAGAAAAAACCGGGACAGCGGCAAAAGAGCCGAGATTTACACTTGGCGAACACCTCGAGGAGCTTCGCACGCGTGTCATATTGTGCGTAATCTGCCTGCTGGTCTGCTTCATCGTGTGCTGGATATTCAAGGCAGACCTCCTCAAGCTGGCCGGGAGACCCCACAGCCTTACTATGGAGGGGCTGGGGCTTCCCACAAATCTCAACGTCATCAGCTATCAGGAGGGTTTCTTCGCCTATCTAAAACTCTGCCTGCTCAGCGCATTTTTTCTGGCCTACCCTTTTATGATTTATCAGGCCTGGCTGTTCGTGGGCGTGGGGTTATACACGCACGAGCGCAGATACGTTAAAATATTCCTCCCCATATCCTTCGTGGCATTTGTCACCGGGGCGCTGTTCGGCTACCTCTTCCTGATACCCATCTGCCTGTACTTTCTGATAACGATACTGGGCTCGGCGGTAGAGCCTATTATCACGATGTCTCAGTATATTTCCCTGATATTTCTTCTCACCGTGGTGCTGGGGATAGTATTTCAGATACCGCTGGTCATGCTGCTCCTGGTGAAGATCGGGGTCTGCCGCGCGGAAGACTACATCACGCATCGAAGGTCTATCCTGCTGGGCGTCTTTGTTCTGGCGGCCATCGTTACCCCGCCCGACCCGTTCAGCCAGGTGTCCACGGCAGTACCGATGGTGGGGTTGTATGAGCTGGGTATCCTGCTTGTGAAACCCTCGCGGACGTCCATTATGTATGCCGTGGGGGTGGTGGCCGTAGTGTTACTGCTGGTGTTCGGCGTGTACTCGTACTTTACTAGGCTGGAGTTGGGCAGGGTCGGTCACAGCGACGGCACGGTTACCCTGTCCGGTCCGAGAGACGAATCCACCCGCGGCCTCCGCAGGGGCGCCGAGGTCCATACGGGCGGCAGCTCACGCACCACCCTCTCGCTCACGGACGATACACGCGTCCACGTGAACCAGCAGTCTTGGCTGACCATATCAGGCAAGAGGACCTTGAATCTCCATGAGGGGGAAATCCTCCTGAACGTGCGGGAGGGCGGCGGCGCCTTTGTAGTGAGCACCCCGAGCGGACGTGTAAACGTGGAAGAGGATGTAAAAGGAGGCGGAGCGGGCAGAGGCATAGCAGCGGATATTAAGGCCCGCAACGATACTCTGGTCGTTACTATGATAAGGGGCATCGCCACCGTCTTTGCGGAGGGGGAGCGGCACACCGTACGCGCAGGACGTCAGCTCACCCTCTCCCCCGGCGGCCAACCCGTCGACGTAGGTGAGATAACGGATTGGGCAAGGAAGCTAGAGACATCGAAAGAACAACGATAGCAACCAGCTTGAAGCCACGCTGGCTACTAGTTCTATAATACTATTATGAAGATTGAAATCATTATAGCGATAAGTGCTTTAGTTATTTCTGTTGCAGGGTGGATAGTTGCTCACTTTCTAACTATTAAAGCTCGCAAGAAGAGTTTTTTAAATGAAGTTACTGATAACGCACGACTTGAAATTACAAAGGCCATTAGGGATTATCAAAACTGGCTTAATAAAATTAGCACTGAAATTAGTGGATTACGTTTTAGGATTACAGAGGAGGAAGATAACCGTCCAGTTGATTGGACAAGCGTAAGTAGTGAGTTTGGACAGCTACTCTATGAGGGAAACCATTCCTTACGATGGATATTTTGTTTAGAAGAATACGAGGTTTTATTTCCTAAAACAGCTGGTTTGCGGAGAGAATTAGTCGGTAAGGACCGTAAGATAGGAGAAGATTTAAGCTCTCTTTCAGCCGAACTAATTCATATTTCTTTACTGTCAACTCCGTTAGAAAAAAGAAAAGAGGTTGTGAAGAAGGCACAGAAGGAAAGCACCGCTATATGTGACCAGGTAACACTGATGGAGGACTTTCTAATTTATCTACAAAATTTCTGCTTGAGTTCCATTACAGGGAATAAGATACCAGAGAGAGAACCAAAAGATCCGTCAGTTCCACGAATTGTTCAAGATGAGAATGGAAATCTACGCATAGTTCCCGGTGAAACTTCAACTGGCAAGAAATGATTCTTAGTTATGTACAGCTCACGCCGCCTGCAGTTGAGACTTGGCGGTCTCGAAGACCTTGTCGAACGACTGGGGGTCGTTTACGGCCATCTCGGCGAGTTGTTTGCGGTCTATCTCTACGCCGGCCTTGATGAGGCCGCTCATGAACAGGCTGTAGGAGAGGCCGCGCTCCCTGGCGGCGGCGTTTATGCGGATTACCCAGAGCTTGCGGAACTGGCGCTTGCGGGCCTTCCTGTCGCGGTAGGCGTAGGCGCCCGCCCTGAGGAGGGTTTCTTTGGCTTTACCGTAAAGGTTCTTCCGCCCCCCCCAGAAGCCCTCGGCTTCTTTCAGGATTCTCTTCCTTCCGCGTTTCTTGGCCGCTCCTTTTTTGGCCCTTGGCATTTGACCTTCTCTCCCTTCTAAAACAGGCCGGTTTGGTTTGAAGTGGTTACGTGTGTCACCAGCTTGCAACCCCTCCCGTGTTACCTGCCTGAGAAATCCTTTTTAGCGTTACACGGCCGGTTATTGACCTAAAAGCCGTCTTATCTTCCGGGCCACGGTGCCTTCGATAATGCCCTTTGTCCTCAGTTGACGGCCCCGTTTGCCGTTCTTTGTGGACATGAGGTGGCTTGTATAGGCCCTCCGGTGCTTTATCTTTCCGCTGGCGGTGACCTTTACTCTCTTCGCGAGTCCCCTGTGTGTTTTTGCTTTCGGCATCTGCCCAAAAAACCTTTCAGGATTGTTAGTGTTTTTCCTTGGGTGCCAGTATCATTCCCATGCGGCGCCCGTCCATGGTCGGCATCTTTTCAACCTTGGCTATGTCGTCAAGCTCATTCGCGAACTCCATCAACTTATCTCTTGCGCCTTCCATGTGCGCGCGCTCTCTGCCGCGAAACAACATATTTACCAAAACCTTGTGCCTCTTTTCAAGGAATTTCCTGGCCTTATTAATTTTTGTTGTTCTGTCGCCCAGGCCAGTCTTGGGTCTCAGCCTCATTTCCTTCAGATGTGTGGTGTGCGGTTTGTTGTGGGTTTTCTTTTGTTTATACTTAAATTTGCCGTAATTCATCAGCCGGCAGACGGGCGGGGTAGCCTCGCGGGCCACCTCTACAAGGTCCAGATCCCCCTCCTTCGCCTTTTCCAGCGCCTCCTTGAAGGGAACTATGCCCAGCTGTTCGCCGGACTCGCTGATAAGTCTCACCTCTCTTGCAGTAATCCGTTCGTTTATCCGTGATCTAAATGAAATAGAGAGTCACCTCGCTTTACTTAAAGGGTTATAGATGTTAATTACGCCTTTTCTTTAATCTCTTTGTGCAGGCGTTCCAGGAGTTCTTCAATGGCACACTGTCCTTCGTCGCCGTTCTTGCGGCTCCTGACGGATACCAGTTTGCCGTCCATTTCCTTGCCGCCGACTATCAGGAGATAGGGGACCTTTTCGAGGATTCCCTGTCTTATCTTATAGCCGACCCGCTGGTTTGTGTTGTCACATTCCGCCCTCAGGCCTTCCTGGTCGAGTTTTTTCTTTATAGCGCGGGCATAATCATTGACGGCGTCTGAGACGGGCAGCACCTTTACCTGCACGGGCGCGAGCCACAACGGGAAGGCCCCGCCGTAGTGCTCTATCAGGTTGCCCAGGAAGCGTTCCATGGCGCCCAGCACCGTGCGGTGTACCATTACCACCCTGTGTTCCTTGCCGTCGGGACCTACGTAATGGACGTCAAAGCGTTCCGGGAGGTTGAAATCCACCTGGATGGTCGGTCCCTGCCAGCCCCTGCCGAGGGCGTCTTTCACCTTGATGTCTATGGAAGGGCCGTAAAACTTGGCCTCTCCCTCACCCAGGTAGTAGGGCAGGTCTTTTATCTCAAGGGCCCTCTTTAGGGCCTGCTCGGCCATGCCCCAGGTCTCGTCAGAACCGATATATTTCCCCTTTTCTCCCTTACCCCTGACGGCCAGCTCTATCTCGTATTCCTTAAAACCAAAGGAGGTGAGCATGTGGTCGGCCAGCTCTATCACCCCGACGATCTCCTCCTCCAACTGCTCTGGCGTGCAGAATATGTGGGCGTCGTCCTGAGTGAACCCCCTGACACGGAGGAGTCCGTGGAGCACCCCGGAGCGTTCGTATCTGTAGACCGTGCCCATCTCCGCGAACCTCAACGGGAGGTCGCGGTAGCTCCTCATTTCGGACTTGAAGATGAGGATGTGGAAGGGGCAGTTCATGGGTTTTACCAGATACTCGGCGGCATCCATCTCAAAGGGACTGAACATGCTCTCGCTGTAGAAGTCCCAGTGGCCGCTGGTGTGCCATAGTCCGGACTTTGCGATGTGCGGGCTGTAGACAATCTCATAGCCCCTCTTGTAATGCTCCTCGCGCCAGAAGTCTTCTATTACGTTGCGGATGCGTGCGCCCTTCGGGTGCCAGAGCACAAGACCGGGGCCGACGTCTTCCTGGATGCTGTAGAGGTCCAGGTCCTTTCCCAGGCGTCTGTGGTCGCGCTTCTTTACCTCCTCGAGCAATTTTAGATATTTATCAAGTTCCTTCTGCCGGAAGAACGCCGTGCCGTATATACGCTGGAGCATAGGGTTTGTTTCTTTGCCCCTCCAGTACGCCCCCGCCACACTGAGGAGCTTAAACGCGGAGACGCGGCCTGAACTGGGTATGTGCGGACCGCGACAGAGGTCCATGAACTCCCCCTGCGCGTAGAAGCTTACCTCTTCTCCCGGGTCAATGTTATTGATTAGCTCTAACTTGTAGGGCTGACGTTCCACGTCCATCTTTTTTATGGCCTCGTCCCTGGGCAGGGCCTCTCTGTGAAAGGTTAGGTTCTCGTTGATGATCTTTTTCATCTCCGCTTCTACGTTCTCCAGGTCTTTTTGGGTCAGCGGCCGCTCAAGGTGAAAGTCATAGTAAAAGCCGTTCTCTATGGTGGGGCCGATGCCCAGCTTTGCCCCGGAGAAGAGCCTGCATACGGCCTGTGCCATTATGTGAGCGGTACTGTGGCGGAGTATGTCCAAGGCCTCCGGTGAGTCCTCGGTGACTATGGAGAGCGATGTGTCGTGAGTGAGCGGGGCGTTTAGGTCGACCAGCGTGCCGTTGGTCTTCCCCGCGATAGCCCTCTTCTTGAAGGGGTCGCCCAGATCTTCAGCGACCTCACCAACAGTGGTTCTCTCTTGATAAGTCTTTTCTATACCGTCCGGTAAAACTACCTTTATCATACACTCCCGCAAGAATTTTCCGCGTGGTGGGCGATAGTGGACTCGAACCACCGACCTCTTGCTTGTCGAGCAAGCGCTCTAGCCAACTGAGCTAATCGCCCAATAGAACAGGACATAGTGAAAAATGCTATCACAAAGGATTTTAGGTGTCAAGTGGGAAAAACTTTCCAGGGTGATGTGCCGGTAAGCCAATAACACTTGTTGTCACAAATACTTAGCTAGCGCAACGCCTGTCTCCCAAATGCCCTTCTCAGGGACATCAGCATCTCTCTCAGGACCAGGCGTTTGTCCTCAAGGCATTTGAGGTGAAACGGCAGCACACAGCCGCAGCGAGAGCAGTCGGCCATGGGGCCCATCATGCAGGGTTTTTTCTCACGGCCCTGGGGGTCGAAACAGAAAGACACCTGACGGAAGAGACAATCACGGGTTATGTCCTGACACCTGTCGGACCTCATCATCTCGAACGCCTCGTTAGGAAGGAAGATGAAGTCGCCGTGCTTGTCCTTTAGCCTTATGAGGTCGTCTATAATCTTGTCTCTCAGCTCCCAGTGCGGCCACAGGTCATCGTTTTCGAGGCCCTTTACCGGGGTGTAAAACTGGAAGAGCACACCCTTTACACCACCCCTCTCGCGCCATTCATCCACGAAGGCCTCCACGCCGGTGTGGTTCTCCGCGGTTATTACCATAGAGAGTAATATCTTCAGGTCGGGCCGGTTAATGTTTTTTGTTATTCTGTCATACGTGCCTGCGCCGCGCATGGAATCGTGCATGTCGCGGGGTCCGTCCAGGGAAACGTAGAAATTTACGTCGGGCCAGCAGGGCAGTTCTATCGTCCCGTTGGTGGTGACCATGTTTGATCTGAAATACCCCATACCCCTTTCGATCAGGCTCTTCCTGAGGAGCGGTTCTCCGCCAATCCAGGAACACTGATAAAACGGAAAGCCCTCTTTTTTCAGCCCCTCGAATTTCTCTATCCATTCGTCGTCTGTCAGTTCGGGTTCTGACTCGTAGTCGTGGGCGTAGAAGTAGCAATGACGGCAACGGAGGTTGCAGCGGTTGGTTACGTCTATTGAGCCGATTGCCCCTTTGGGTTTGCCGAAGATGTCAAAACGTGCGAGGTCATAGACCTTAAACAGGAACTTCGCCTTCTCCCTGCCAATTATCCGGCTTGAGATATTAAAGAGGCTGTCCCGCATGTCTTTCGGCTCTTTTAAGGCCGTTTCCGGTATTCTTTTTTCTTTTATGCTTACCATAATCAGTCTGGTGCGCGCCTTCTGCTTTATTACAAATGAAACAGATTTAGGGCCAAAAAGCAACAGTATTTCCTGGTAGCAGCGATGTTCTGAAACCTCCGGGAAGGTCTCATAACACTATGTTGTCATTTTGTCCGTCTGAGGCGGACGGGCTGTTCTGCGGGGTCTTGTTCTTGACATAAGCCACGGCCTCAGTAGCCGGCATTTGTCCCCTTGACAATACGTACTGCGATTAGGTTTAATACTAAAAGCATTGCTAATCTGGTGAAGCTGCTAACAGGGGGGATATATATAGCATGACATACGTAGCGAAGGTACGTTACGGTCTGATGAAGTTTGTAAAGGACTTTTACTCGGATTTACCGGGTTTGAGGGTAGGGGACAAGGTGGTTTTGGACACCGACAGGGGTCAGGAGGTCGGGGAGATTATGACGCACCCCGATGAGGCCCACGGATGTGACTGCAGTTCGTGTCCCAAACTGGTGCGTAAGTTCACGGGTGAAGATGAGCGGAAGCTTGAAGAGATAGAAGAGGAGCGAATACCCGAGGAATACAGGTTTTGTGCGGACAAGATTCATGAACGTAACATGCCCATGAAGCTTACCTCGGTGGAGCATCTCTATGACGCGAAGAAGATTATTTTCTACTTTGTGTCCAAGGGCAGGGTTGACTTCAGGGAGCTGGTAAAAGATTTGGCGAGGCAGTACAGGAGCCGAATCGAGATGAGGCAGATAGGGGTCAGAGACGAAGCAAGGCTCCTGGCCTCCTACCAGCGCTGCGGCAGGGAGCTCTGCTGCAGGACATGGCTGAAAGGCCTGGAACCGGTTACAATGAAGATGGCGAAAAGCCAGAAGGCAACCCTTGACCCTTCAAAGATTTCCGGCAGGTGCGGAAGGCTTATGTGCTGCCTCCGTTACGAAAACGACGTCTATGAAGAACTAAAACCATCTCTGCCGAAAAAGGGAAGCCAGGTGATGACGCCCCACGGTAAGGGAAAGGTCATAGACCATGAAATACTGAGACAGAGGGTGACCATCAGAACAAAGGACGAACGGCTCCTGTCCGTCGAAGTGAAGGATATAACAAAATCAAACGAAGGAGACAAACAGGCTGTTGGGTAAAGGAAGTTTTTACCTCACTACTCCCATCTATTATGTAAATGATGTGCCTCACATAGGACACTCGTATACGACTATTGCCGCCGATGCCCTGGCGCGATACGAACGTTTAAAGGGAAAGGACGTCTTCTTTCTGACAGGTACGGACGAACACGGGCAGAAAATCCACAGGGCCGCCCGCGACAGCAACGAAACTCCTGAGGCCCTGGTAAACAAAGTGGTGGAGAAATACAAACATTTGTGGAAAAGCATCTGCATCTCAAACGACGATTTTATCAGGACTACAGAGGCCAGGCATACCAGCCGCGTGCAGAAGATATTTCAGAAGTTGTATGATAAAGGCGACATCTACCTCGGGGAGTACGAGGGGTGGTACTGTGTCCCCTGCGAGAGTTTTTGGACTACCGGACAACTGGTCGACGGCAACTGTCCTGAGTGCAGCCGTGCCGTAGAAAGGCTGAAGGAGGCAAACTATTTCTTCAAGCTGTCCGGTTACAGGGACCGGATCCTAAGACACATCGACACGAATCCGGGATTTATACAACCCGAGTCGAGGAAAAACGAGCTACGCAACCGTCTTATGGCCGGTGTTGATGACGTCAGTGTGAGCCGCCAGGCATTGCCCTGGGGTATATCCGTGCCAATGGACCCCGAACATACGATCTATGTATGGATCGATGCGCTCCTGAATTATATAACCGCACTGGGGTACGACGATGAAATGGAAAGGTTCAACAGATACTGGCCGGCAGACGTCCACCTGATAGGGAAGGAGATACTGTGGTTTCACGGCGCCATCTGGCCTGCGGTGCTCATGGCCCTGGAAATACCGCTGCCGGGGAGGATTTTTGCCCATGGGTGGTGGACCATAGAGGGGCAAAAGATTTCAAAATCCCTGGGTAATGTAATTGACCCCCTGAAAATTACGGAACAGTACGGGGTTGATGCCTACAGATATTTTGTGCTGCGAGAGGTGCCGTTCGGCACGGACGGCAATTTCTCCTACACGATGCTTATTCACCGTATAAACGGCGACCTTGGGAATGATCTGGGCAACCTCCTCATGAGGAGTCTCACCATGATAGAGAAATATTTTAACGGGGAAATCCCGTCACCCCAGGGTAATAAGGAAGAGGATACAGGTCTGATAGAAGGCGCTGCGCGTCTGGAGAAAAAGGTAGATGAGGAGATGGAGGCGCTGCAGTTCAGCCTTGCGCTGGAGGCCATCTGGGGATTCGTAGCGCAGGCTAATAAATACATAGAAGACTCAAAACCGTGGGTGCTGGCAAAAAACGATAGACCTGCATTATCGGTAGTGCTGTATAATATCGGTGAGGCCTTGAGGCTTATATCCGTTTACATCTCTCCTTTTATGCCTCAGACCGCTCAGGATATATTCTCGCAGTTGGGTATACCCGAGGAAGATTGCTTTCAGAGGTCAGAAAGGCGTTGGGGCGTGCTCAAGCCTTCGACCAGGGTAAAAAAAGGCAGGGCTCTCTTCCCCAGGATAGAGGAATCCGCGCAACTGGTATGACGAAGGGACGGTAGTAACTTGAGTAAGAAATCGACAATCGATACCTGGTGGGCGAAGCTCCACGACCTTACACAAAAGGACCGGCGCTATCCCCTCCAGGCGTATCAGTTTGTATTTGAGGCCCTGGACTATACCGTGCACAGGCTCGAAAAGGACCCGGCCAGCTCCCTGGAACGGGAACGGCACGTTACCGGACGGGAACTCCTGGACGGAATAAACGAGTATGCCCTCGAACAGTTCGGTTATATGGCCAGGACGGTCTTTGAGCAGTGGGGCACGGTACGCGGTGAGGATTTCGGGGAGATTGTCTTTAACCTCGTTGAAAGTGGTTTGATGGGTAAGACAGAATCCGACACCAGGGACGATTTTGACGTGGGTTACGATTTCCAAAAAACGTTGGAGGAGCAGTTCAAGTTTACCGGTAAGTTCGACGTGAGCCTGCGGCTGGATGATTTCCTTAAAGCGAGATACGAATAGCCTCCCGTAAAAAATCTTTCAACCCGGTTGGTGTCAGGGGGCACTGCTAATAAAGAATGAGGTCCTGAAAGATTGATGCTTGCCTTTGGCTTCTTGTATATTTGACTTCCTCTGCACAGTAGTAAGATATTATATTATGCCGGTTGCCCTCTCCGAAGTCTTTTACAGAAGGTTGGGAATCTAAGGATATTATGGTTATCTCCGGCAGCGGTCATCCAAACGTACCAAAAGGGAGCGGCTCCCTGGGTCCTCTGGGGGATGGTCAGACCGCAATCATTATCGGGGGCGGCCCTGCCGGCTCAAGTTGTGCCATCACCCTGAAGATGATGGGCAAGAAGCTGGGCAGGGACATAAACGTCATCATATATGAGGGGATGAAGTTCAACGAAGACTGTATTAAGAGGGTAGGAGTGTTGTCCCCGCCCCTCACGGAGACCCTGGAAGAGGTCTTGGGAGTAACCTTTCCCTGTGAGGTCATTCAGAGGAAGGTGGTCGGGTATTATCTCCACTCAGGCGATGCCAAGATCAAGCTTAACCTGGGAGGAAGACTCTCCTTTGTGGGACACAACGTGGCCATTGACCGCTACCTGTTGGGCAAGGCCAAGGAGCTGGG
>JAMXCW010000019.1 GCA_024451685.1 Candidatus Bathyanammoxibius amoris
ACCGGTCTTACCCATGCCGGTGCGGTCGGCTACAATTTCATTCAGGAAAGTCAGGTCATAGTGGTTGATGATGACGCCTATTGTCTCAACACCCCTCCTGGAGGTAATAGGCGCGGAAATATCTATTTCATTTTTATCAAGGAAAGGAGAGATGTAGGACTTGCTAATATAGGGTCTATTGTAGATACTATCCGTAGCTTGCGTAAATATGTCCTCGTTGGATATATCCCGCCCAATCATCGCTTCACTGGTGGATGCCACGACTATGCCCTCCCTGTCCACCACCTCTATTGCAACGATGTAAGGGTCCAGTGGCATCTTGTTTAACAGGAGGTGTTTGTTCAGCACCCTGACGGCCCTTTGTTCGCGAATCCCTCCCCACTCGATTTCCTCGAGACTGTCTCTAATGAACCCGTCGGAGCTGAAGTCTACGGTCCGTGCCCTCTTGGCATCCACAACCGAAACGGCGGATATCTTTCTGGACGCCGCGACCGACGTCATCCACTCAAGCGTCTCTTTCCTAATCGTACTTCTTGCGTGGAAGTAGCCCAGTGACGTGATTATGGTGATGGGTATGAGCGAGATGCAGAGGGTAAATATCAGCAATTTGCCTTTTATTGACCGGAAGGGGTTTATTTTACGAGTGCCCGTGTGTTGTGTGTAAGTGCCTTTGCCTACGCCACTTACGGGGGGGGGGGGGGGTGAAGACCTGTTTAAAAATCCGCCTTTAGATGAAGTTCCTTTTTGCATAGCTCACCAGATAACTTACAAAACAGGAATGGGAAGAGACCTGTTTACAAACATGTCTCTCAGATACCATTAGAGCGGCCCTCCGTCCGAACGGTACCTGCGGAATTCGGTGAATTTTACAGCGTAACGCAGATAGCCACAAGTAAAATAGCTGCGGCTAAAGGTGCGCTCCTGCTATTTGCGCAACGTGGCCTAATCTGATAGAATGCGAATCTTGATATCGGCCTTAATTCCCTGACATATCTGTCACTTATGAAATAACAAATAAATGAAACCCGCCAAAGATTTTCCCGCATCTGAGTCAGTTAATGCCTTCCGGGAGATTATCGGCTTTCTCGTGGGCGACGGCCGGGAAGGAGCCTGCGGAATAGATATCTCCAAACAGTTCCGTCCGGAACTGGAGGCTGACCTCCACGTGCACCAGAACATTAATGCCGCCTTCTTGATAGCCCTATGCGGCAAAAACCATTCCGGCTACGAAACGGCGACGGAATATCTGAAGGAGATGGAGGAAAACCCTCTCTGCAGTCACATGGCCGCGTTCTACAGGGAAGGCCTCTCTCTCTTAACAGATGAGTTTAAAGACCTTTGTTCAACCAGCGGCGGTAGCGTGGATGTGGCAGACATAACACGCATTATAAAAAACAGCAGCGTCTCATCAAGCGAGCTGCGGGAGGGCATATGGGGACTATTTCATCCTGAGGCCGTCGGCATCCTGGAAAATAAAGAAGCATACACGAAGTCGCTGAGAGAGAGACGTAAAATCCATATCCGACAGCTAAATCCAACACCCATCCAGGACGTGCCGGGTGAGGTCCTGTTCACCGCAAACGCGCTCCTTACGGTCCCCCCGCCGGGAAAAGGCTTCGAGGACCTGGACATAGGGCCAGACCTCATAAGCACCCTGAAAGAGGCTATGGTAGAAGGGCAGCACTTCTGGTACGACCACCCGGTATCGATAGGGACAAGACCCGAAAACAACGAAATCCTTTACGGACTCAGAAACCTCTCAGACTCCCTTCTCTACGAAAAGAAACTGGGAAACGTAGAGAGGGACAAAGAGCTGACCTGTGTGCTCTCCGCCTCTGTCACCCATGAGGGACTCCACCCGATAGTAAAGGAATACATAGAAGGGGAATTGCAGAAGTCTCATAACCTGCCGGGACTTAAGGTCTACCTGTTTACGGAGGCGGATACGGGGAAGCTAATCCACCAGGTACTGGTTCCCGCGGCCGGGAAATATCTCCCCGGGACAAAAGACCCGGCCGTCTTGTTGAGGGAGGTGGTGGGCGTTGACGGCAGATATGGGCGGCACTACAGTTTCCTCAAGGCGGTGGCCGCCTTCTGGCAGGTCTTTATCGACCACGGGTTCAGGGCCACGTTTAAGATAGACCTCGACCAGGTCTTCCCGCAGGAAAATCTCCTGAAGGAGACGGGGAAGACCGCGTTCCAACACCTTATGACCCCCCTGTGGGGCGCGGAGGGCACGGATACAGAAGACAACCCGGTCTACCTCGGGATGATAGCCGGCGCGCTCGTCAACGACCGGGACATACACAACTCCGTCTTTACCCCTGACGTGGAATACCCGTCACCACCCTTTAAGGGTGAAGACACCGTCTTTTGCAGCAAGCTTCCTCAGGCGCTCTCCACAGCGGCCGAGATGATGACAAGGTATCCCGATGGAGACGCGGGGATTGACGGCACAAGCTCATGCATACACAGGATACACGTTACCGGAGGAACCAACGGAATCCTCATAGACGCCTTGAGGAAATACCGCCCCTTTACCCCCGTCTTCGTAGGAAGGGCGGAAGACCAGGCCTATTTGCTTTCTGTCCTGTTTTCGCGGGGACAGGAGCCCGCCCTTCGTTACGCGCACAAGGACGGGCTCATCATGAGGCACGATAAAGAGTCGTTCGCCGGAGACGCCATACGCGCCGCCGCCACGGGTAAACTGGTGGGCGATTACCAGAGGCTCCTGCTGTTCTCCCACTACGCGAGACCGCTGCCCTGGGGTATGAACCGTATTAAAGAGGTCACAGGCCCCTTTACCGGCAGTTTTGTAAGCCGCCTGCCTTTAACCATAGTGTACCTCCGCCTTGCGCTCAAGGCCGCCGCTTTCTTCGCGTCAGGCAGTGAAGAAGACGCACACAGGGGATCTGAAATCATGGAACTCGGCGTAAGGAGACTGAGCGCCACCATACACGACCTCTCCGGCAAAGACGGAAGGACTTTGGACGAAAAATACGGGAGTGAAAAGGCGGCGTGGGACCTGTATTATGACATCCTTGACCACGTGGAAGCGGGTATTAAATCCAACGACCCCTTCGCCCTGGACCTCAAAGAAAAGGCAAAACGGCTCATCGAGGACACAAGGATTGCCACTTGTTAACCAAGCGAACACTACCGTGTAATATGGTAAAGGCAAGGAGATTTAAAGCGGCGGCAATGGGAGGGTCTTCCCGAAAGGGGTGTTACAGATGGCGGCTTAGGGCGTCATGTGTCTTTCGTTCTGTTCCAGTTCAGATTCTGTAATCTTCACAGGTGTGTGGCGCGGCCAGTGGGTGTCTGTCCCATCGCTCCGTGCGCCCTTATCATTATCATCATCATCATGCGTTCTTTTCCCACCACAAACTTCTTCCCATCCATCAGACGGTATAAATAGTCCGCTATACCCTCTGCCGAGTCCTTTATATTATTTGTCCCCCTCTTTCTCATCTTCCTCTTCTTTTATTGTCTGTATCATCTCCTCTACAGACTTCTTGAAATCAGGGTCTTCATTCATGCGCTGGCTCAATTGGGTATATCGTTTGACGGTTAAGCCCTCGTGTTTGACAATAGAAGTTGTCTTTTTATAGGTTTGCACTCCGCTCCCTTCCGTAGTTTCGTGAATGGCTGCCTGGACTTTAATAAAAGCGGCGGCAAATGCCTTCAATTCCCCGGCTTTTACCTCATTAGCCGTTATTTTATTCGGGCGGTCTTTTTCCTTCTCTTCTCCTCCATAGCTGACGGTGGAGGAGATTATCAAGAGAATCCCATACACTATGAGAACGTGTCCGGTCAAACGCAACGAACGCCCCGTATGATAATTTGCCACCTTCAACACCTCCCCGCGTTCTGGTACTCCCTTTGCTGGCTAAATACCCCGACAGCGTAAGAAAGTGCCTGACGGAGTTGGTCCTCGCTTATCACCTGCGGTTCATATTGTTCCCCCAACACAGTCCGCATGTTTATCGTATCAAACCATCTTTCCTCAGACAAATAAGGGAAAAAGTCCTGGATCCTGTTGTGGAAATTACTTTCCAATTTTGAAAGAAGCTTATTATTCGTCTCTTCAAATGCCTTACCATTCTCTCCTTCAACCATCTCTATCTCTTTGATGTCTAGTTCGTCCAGCACTATCTCCAACAGCTTCCGGCAAGAAACAGGCTGGCTTGTCAGATGAAGGGTCAGGCTCATACTATCGTCACTTTCGCGAATCCTGAGAAACGTTTCCACTAATCTGTCCAGTGAAACCACGCTCAGATTGGCCTTCTCGCTGCAAGAACGATTTGAAGGCAAGATTAAACCACTCCCCTCCCTTGCAAAGAACAGATGCTTTAAGCGGAAGAGGATATTAGCAAATCCATAATATCCGCTAAACCTGCTTATTATGCCGCCTCTTTGAAAATCACCCAGGACAACGCCCAACCTGTGGATTGTCGTGTTACACCAAAGGGGGTTCTTGCTTTTATCTCCAAGCAGGATCTCGGCCTCACACTTGGTCTCCTCATAAACATTGTGGAAGCCGTAATCTTTACTAATGTCGTCTTCGTAGATTATCCCTTCCTTCTTCCCGCAGACGTAGGCGGAGCTAAAGTGGTGGAACCTCCCGGCACCCAGTAACCCGGCAAGTTCAAGAAGGTTTTGGGTACCGCCAACGTTGGTTAACCGGGACTGTGAAGGGGTCTGCCCGAAGCCCAAATCGGCAGCACAGTTCACCACCTCTTCTACCTCTTCTCTTAAGTGGTTCAGGCTGTTTCCAGACAAACCACAGCAGGGTGATGACTCAATGTCTCCTTCAAAGACATTTAATGCCTCAAGGTTGATATCGTTCCCGTAAAAGGAAAGGGCATCTCTAACCCTTTGCTCGGGCGTTTCGTCTTTTCTTCCCCTAACAAGAAAATAGACTTGATGGCCCTCTTGCAGGAGCGCCAAAGCAACTGCGCTCCCAATAGTGCCGGTCCCACCTGTTAGTAGAATTCCTGCCATGTTAGAATCTTCCCATACAGTGCCCCCATAGTCCGCCAACTGTCATAATCGGCCCCCCATTCCAGTTAGCGGCCACAACTCTATACCCGCCAGTATAAATAAGCCGTAATAATAGTAGATTATCGGTCTATTGTAAAGTGTATGCTTTTGCCAGGGGCTGTGGAGAGCAGATCCCTCCATGACCCCTGTTTATCTGAGGGTGTCTGGGCGTGTTTACTTGACAGTTACTTGACGGTCTGTAGTTGACTGACTGTGGGATTAGTGGATGGCTCTACACCTCTGACATGGGGTAAAGGGGGTTCTTGGCCCACGTGGTATATGTAAAAGGCCCTTCCAAAACTGTGGGTAATACATAACAACATTAAAACCGGACCGGTTTAAGAAGGTAGATATCACTCCTTTTGCTCCCCGCATCCGCGTAACTCAGGTCGGGCCACACGCTCTCTTCTTTACGTTGAGCATCTTATTGGTAATATGACTGCTGTCAAGTTTTGTTCCGACCAGCACAGAGTGTCCCACTGTCTACATTCTGGGCGAGAATACATAAAGCCTCTGCGGTTCATCACTTACGACATACAGAAAACCGTCGTTATCCATTGTGAAACCTTGCGGATTTGGAACATCTAACTCAAAACTATCTACAAGCGTACCGTCCTTTGTAATCTCTATTATCATATTTGGGTCGTGAGTCAAAATGATCAGATTACCCGTCTTCTTGTCCATACTCACGTCTGCCAACTCCTCAGCGTCTATATCAAAGTAACTCTCAATCTCGCCATCTAGCGTAATCTCCAAGATTGCTGTGGGGTTTTTCTCGTTGGCTATAAAGAGGTGCTTGGTCAACGAGTCATAGGTAACACCCTCAAACCCGTAGTTAATGTCCTCTTCACCGGTCTCCATGGTAACTCTAATGGTTTTGAGCAGCTTGCCATTCTTGTCTATCTCAAGTACAGACCTCTTTCGTTCTTCGGTAACAAACAGGGTCCCTTTGTCCGTATTTTGTGCTATGCCTTCCAGGTCTTCAGACTTGAAGCGGATTTCTCCAAGGATGTCCTCCCCCCGTTTTTGGACCTCGTATATCCCGCCGCCGCTATCCTCGACTACCCATAGACTGTCATTGTCGGGGTTATAGTCTATGCCGGAGGGCCGGACCCCTATAGTATAGGTCTCTATGAGGTCATATTCTGTGGCAGATACGAGGCTTGTAAGCGATTGTGTGACAAGTATGACGGCAGAGATAACAAGAAAAGTGTTCTGTTTTAGCTGTCTTGCAGATATGTAGGACATCATCCTTGAAACCCTCCTTAAAAACAGGATTTTAGACACAACGCCTAAAAAAGTCTAGTCCATAATTCCAGCCCAATAGATGTCGTCGGTCCTTATGAGGAAAGTGGAGACGAAGGGATTCGAACCCTCGACCTCGGCAATGCGAGTGCCGCGCTCTCCCGACTGAGCTACGTCCCCATCTTCAGTTTCCGCAAGCACTTAAATCCCTTATACTATATTTTAGTACATTATCAAGTCACATTTTGTGTATCTAGTTATCCTCCATACAATTAAGGAGTTATGGCTGCCTTTCCTGTTGGCACTAGACCGTATAGATATTTGACACCTTATTCGAGGAAAAGTGCTTGTAGAGAGACGGCGCAGGGGGTATAAGATGCTCGATCCATGGGGCAAAAATTACAGGGCTAACTTATAATACTGGTACTATGAGTGGGGGCAGGTCAAGTGGATAAACCAATATGAAAGAGAAGCTTATAATTGCTCACCGTGGGGCTTCTGCTCACGCAAAGGGAAATACTATTGAAGCCTATCAAAAAGCTATTATGTTCGGGGCCGATATGATAGAGACTGATATTAGAAAAACGAAAGATAATATTTTTATTACCTATCATGATGCACACATTCAAGGGACTCCAATAAAAGAATTAACATATGAAGAGGCAAGAAAGGTTGCTGGGAGTCAAGGTTTTGATATTCCTACACTTGAGGACGTTTTGAAGTATACCATTGGGAAAATACAACTTGATGTAGAGTTAAAAGAAAAAGGATATGAAAAAGAGCTTGTAGGGTTACTACTAACATATTTAAAAAAAGACGAATTTGTTATCTCATCATTTAACAATTCTTCTCTGCAAATAATCAAAGACAATTATCCCAGTATAAAAGTTGGTCTAATTTTAGAGAAAGATAGTCATGTAAATTCCACGTTGTCACGACGTTTAGAGGCATTTGACACTTCAAAAAATACGAAGCCGAAGGTAGATTTCTTAGTACCTCATTGGAAGCTGTTAACGCATGGATTATTTGAAAGAGCCATGACAAATAATATACCTATATTTATTTGGACAATTAATGATAGAAGTTTGATCTGGACTTTTCTTAATGACGAGAGGGTGCATGGCATAATAACAGATAAACCAGATTTAGCTGTTTCCTTAAGAAGTCAACATACTTTCTGACTCTGAAAAATCCTCAGGTCTGAAGTCCTTGGTATCTTAATCCTATATGATGGTTTCCCAGGCTTAAAACATTTGACCAACACTGATGCAAAGCATCGACCTGCCGCCGCTTAAACCGGTCCAATTTTAATGTTAGTATTTTGAGCAAATAGGACCATCTTAAGTCTCACCGTTACAAAAACCCCGATTTCGGAGCACTGCAATATGCCCATAATATACAAACAAAGTGGGGGTGCTACCGGTCTACCTACTACCAGACAAAAGTGCTTGTAGATACGACTACAAGCTATCTCCACTGAACCTGGACGTCATAGGTGGGGTGCATCTTCAAGCGCGTTGTAAGTTCTTCCGGCCTTTCACCTACCAGGCCTTCAAGCGACATGTCGCCCATGCCCTCCTCATGCAAATAATGCAGATAGCCGATGTCTTCAGGGTCTATCCCCATGAGCCTGGCGCCGAGTGCGTCTGCCTTTACCGGATCGGTTGAGGCGATGGCCATGTTCATCCTTACCAGGTCGCCCTCTCCGGGCCCGCTGCCCTCCATTCCATAGAGGCCGTCCAGCACCACCAGGTCAGGCCAGACCATCCTGGCCATAGATGCTATGTTCTTGTGTATCAGCTTTACCCCGCCGCGGTAAGAGGGTACGTATCGTATCACCCGATTCACCAGTCCCATCGCGTACCGTCTAAGCAGTGAGATGGCCCAGGTAGGGACGTAATCGAATATCGTCTTGCTGCCGTTACCATTGGTGCCTGCCCCCTTTACGCCATGTATCATAGACTTGTCGCACTGCTTGATAGCCCCTACCATGTTCTTTATACCGAGGGTTGCGATGGCATAGTTGTGGGTCTTGGGCAGGTTGACTGATATTTTATAATCGAAGTCCTCGACCACGTGTTTTACCACACCTATGGCCGTGGGGCCTCCCAACGTGCTTATTTGAAGAGGAACACACTCTGAGAAATCTTCTATGCACTCCAGCCTTACGTTCTTGAACTCCGTTTCTAATTCCGTGTAACCGAACCGCTCAAATACATCCCTTGTGGTCGAACCGCCGTAGAACGCCCCGGCACTGCCTTCGAATATGACGACCTCCTTCCCGGCGAAGTTGTCAAAATGTTTCGCGAGGAACTGGATGACACACCTGACCGCCTCAACGTCGGTGTTTCCCCTGGGGTCGTCGGCAGAGAGCAGGTTGGGCTTTATCAGTATCCTTCTTTTATCCTTTATTACGTCCAGGTCCTTTTTGATAAGCTCAAGGGCCCTGGTTATATTCTCCGTCCTGTCTTCACCCTTTACCAGTGATGCTAATCTGTTATCTTTCATAGGCTTACAATTATATTTTGCCTGTGTGTGAAGTGCAAGGCAAAAGCGTTTAAACGAGAAGGGGCACTCTTGAAGAGTGCCCCTTCAGCCTTAAACTACCGCCTTAATTTAATACCCGGTGGGCTTCGACTCTATGTCTAGCCCTTGTGTTATGACTTCAACCTCAGTAACGGTGAAACCTGCTTCCTGCACCGCCTTCTTGAGGTTCTTGTGGTCGGAACCCTTTGTGACCTTGACGTCGGCTCCACCGCTCTCCCAGCTCACTTCAACCTCCTGTACCTCAGTAAGTTCACTGAGCGCGGTCTTTACCTTCGCCTGGCAGGCTCCGCAGACCATCCCCTCTATGTCCATGTGAACGACCTCTAACTCCTCGGCTGCCATTACCATTGAGCTGGAAGACACCAGTGCCCCAACGGGTAAAGCCGTAACCAAACTCAATACGGCGGCAGCGATTAACAACCTTCCAATTACCTTCATTTTTGTCACCCTCCAATTCTTCCATTTTAGATTAACAAAAACATAAAAAGGGAAGCGCGTAAGCGCAACCCCGCCTAAACCCTCTCAAAAGCCTTCAAGAAGGTATTAAGTTCGTGAGACGAGGCGCCGCATACAACCGCGTCTCCCACGTCGACCATCATCAGGTTCGTGTTTTCAGACGCCACGCTTACGGAGCCCTTGTTGCTGTCTAACAGGTCTCTCGCCCGCGGGAAGTTTTCCAGGTCTTCCTTGCGCAGGACGAACACCGAAATCGGTTCACCGCAGCACCGGTACTCGAGCAGGGCCAGCTCCACGTCTCCCACGTAATACGGCCTGCCTCCGAGCAGTTCTATATCGTGTCCGCCTATGTTTCCTGACCGTGGCAACCGGCCTGGAAGGGCTGTCTGCTCAAAACCCTTCGGCCAGACCACGTCTCCTTTGACAGTTATTTCGTCGCTCAAATACCTTTCGTGGACCTCCTGGAGGGCCAGGGCAAGGGTCTTGACCTCTGGCGTTTTAACCCAGAAAAAGAATATAGACAGGCCAATGACCAGGGCCACTGCGGCAACCGCCGGGACAAACCATCTCAGGTTAAACCATCTCCCGCTAACGCTCTCCGGTGTATCGTCCGCGGTATGGACACTTCTCTGGACTGTATTCCACATATGCTTAGGCATTTGTTCTTCCCTCAGTTTTTCCGCCAACAGTCTCTCTATCTCCTGCTCCTGAGAGAAACGCGTACGGCAGTCCTGACAGCTCTCAAGATGGCTTGCTATCTCCACGCAGGTCTTGGTATCAAGTTCTGAGTCCATGTACGGGCCCAGGTATTTTATGTATTCCTTACACCTCACCGGTATCCTCTTTGCCTCGCATACTCGCTCAGTGACTCCCGCAACTTCGCCCTGGCACGAAAGATATGGCTCATAACCGTCCCAACGGGTATGTCCAGGAACCCGGCAACCTCTTTATACGTAAAACCCTCTACCGTCTTTAAGAGAAATGCCATACGCTCTTTCGGACCAAGTGAAAGCAGTGCCGATTTCACGCGGTCTTCCAGCTTCTCAAACAGCGCCTGGGGGTCCTGTAGCACCGAACTGTAAGCCGACTCCCTTTCCAACGCCTCCAGGAGATTCACATCCTGCCATGAGGCCCTGAACTGGACGTCCCTCTTAAACTTCTTGTTATAATTAAATATCTTGTTTATCAGGTGGCGGAACATCCAGCCCCTGAAGTTCGTTCCAGTCTTAAACCTGTCGAACCCGTTGTAGGCAGAAAGGATGGCCTCCTGGAGCACGTCTTCAGCGCTGTTCTTGTCCCACACAACGTGCAGGCAAAAACGGTAAAGGCTGTCCCTGTACTCACTTAGGAGACACAAGAACTCTTCTGTCTTTTTGCGGTCGGCTCTTGGCACGTTGCCCCTTACCTACTTGTAGAATTCCCAGTATCACGGCTTTTATTTCATAAATAATTAGAGACCTCTGAAAAACCTTACACAACTGTCATTCTGAGGGAGTGTAGCGACTGAAGAATCTAGACTCTTCGCTGGCTCCTTCGCTTCGCTCAGGACTTCGGCTCAGAGTGACACTTTGTGCCAGATTCTCGCCTATGCGAATCCGCGCCTCTGACGTGACTTCGCTGCCCCTACGGCTCAGAAGGACATATGGTATTTGGGAACCTTTTCAGAGCTCTCAAAACATAAAAAAACCCTCCTTTGACGGAGGGGCAATTGTATGTTTATCTCTCGCGCCTGCTCGGGCGTTCCACTACTTCGTTATCATTCATCATCAAATATTGATGTTGATCCTACAACATCATCCTTTTTCCAATCCTTGTAAGGGTCCTCATCAGATTTCTTCTTTTCACGCTTCTCCACCTTACTGGCAAGGTACGCCCTGAAACCCGCCTTTTTTACCGCACTGATTAAGCTGTCGGTGTCTGTGCCCTTTTTCACGGTCACAATGGCCCTCTCGTTCTTGAAATCTACGAACACCTTTCTTACGCCCTTTACCCCGTTCAGTGCCTCCTTTACCTTCATGGTGCTTGCGTAATTCTCCATCCCCTTTATGTTCAACTTAATCTTTTTTGCCGCATACGCGGAAGAAGGGCCGGAAACAGGGCCAAGGTCAACCGCCGTCACCAAAACAAAGACACATGCGAACACCGCCGCCCTAGCTGCCGTTCTCATCCAGTTCCTCCTATATATTTACCTCTTATCCCAAACGGGTTAACTTAGATAATCTTCCACAACGCGCCAAAAATTGCAAGGCCCTTCTGGGAGTTCATAAATGCGGAAGGCCCCCTGTTCCAGGGGGCCTTCCACCTAAGGCCAGCCGCCTGCATGTCTTAAGTGCCACATCCATGCGTGCTTATCTCTTTTAAGACTGCAAGCGGACTGGTAAAAAAGAGGAAATTGAAAACACCTTTACAACGAAAGTTCGAAGTCTATTTTTGCCTCCTTATTCGGCTCTATCTTTACCTTCCTCTTCTGGGCCTTGAGGTCTTTCTTCTTGAAGGCCTCATGCCAGATTCTTAACTTGTATTCTCCGGGAGGTATATTCGTCATCTTGTAGCTGCCGTCGGCCCCGGTCAGGAAAAAGTACGGATTATCCCGCACCACTATCCACGTACTCATCCATTTGTGCACGTCGCAACCTATCTTTACCACCTCCCTATACTTGAACTCCTTTTCAACAGGCTGACCGTCTCCGGGTATACTCTCATTGAACGAGCTGTTCTTCATGGAATATGAATGGAGGTTGTGCATCAAGGGATCGCTGTTTTTCAGCTCAACCATGCTCCCCTCACGAATAATCTGAACGTGAGGTATAAACGTGCACTCCTTCTGGCCCAAAGTAAAATGTTTTTCAACCATCCGCTTCTTATTTTCGGGAGACACGTCCGCAAACTCCCACTTCTTTCCCTTCTTGACTTTTTGCAGGTATACCACCGCGTTCTTTATCCCTTTACCGCCATTATCCACAATCAGCTTCTCAAAGTATTTGGGAATGTGTACAGCACAAACCTCCAGGTCTTTGTCAACGTTAATCTCTTCGGGGGCGGGAATGTCACCGGCAAATTTTACGACACCGCTTATAGTACCCCCATCGGCCACGTCTATTTCCTCATAGGCGCCATAAGCGCAGGGCAGATAAGCCGGACAAAGTGTCAAGACCCCCAATACCATCAGCACAAAGGTCAAAGAGATTCTTGTAAACATGTCTTACTCTCCTCTAGATAATCTAAACCAAAGCGGGTTCTGCTGTATACTTTCAGCCCCGGTTTTCTTTCATAAACTCCTGTTGAAGCAGCGGGGGTATTTCATAGCGACAGACCTTGCAGGAACGTTATATGCCACCTTCCTTACTCCTACCCATTTCGGTTGTCGCGGGCATGGCCGTAAGCAGGTCACCGGGGGCCATTATGAGGTCTTTTATGGCTTCTACCTGCTCCTCAGGCTTTCCCGGGAAGATATCCTGAAATTCACCCCACGGAAACTTGGGCATCTTTGTCCCCACCTGAACCCTCTGGGGGTTTGTAAGCCAGTTGCGAATCCAGCCCGGTCTCAGGCGGATACGGGCCAGCGAGAGGTCCGGCGCCCAGCCGGCGGGGTCTCCCTCCGGCTTTATCTCCCCACGAACGTGGCAGGAGCCGCAGTTTACGTCCTTTGAATCCATCAGGGCCCTGGCCTTGACGTAATGCTTCGGATCCTTGGCACATTCTGCGTCCATGTAAGTCTGTTCCCTCTCCACCAGCCTCTCATAAGGATATTCCTGGTCATCGTTCAGGGCAAAGAACTTGGCCAGTACGCCCGCCTCTTCCTTGGACAGGCCAAAGGTAGGCATCCTGACAGTCAGCCACGGCCTGAGGTAATAGGGTGACTGTACAAACCTGAACAGCCAGGCAGGTTGGACCCTTTTCCCCTCTCCGTAGAGGAATGGGGGAGTGAAGACGCGGGCCTCTTCTTGCACCAGGTCCTCTTCCTCCTCAAGCCATTCAATTATAAAGGGAACTATCTCCCCGCCTATTGTCGGTATACGCTCTTTTATCTCATCAAGTTCTACCGCAATGTTCTCTCCCAGTTTTTTATCCAGCTCAGGGTAGTCGTGCCATAGTTGGAAGAACAGGGTTTCGTCCTCTTCCACTTTTGCCATCCCCTCAACCTTTGTGCCGTCTTCAAGTGTCAGTTTCTCCAGGGTGAAGGGATGGCAGCCAACACAATTATACCTCCTGATAAGGAAGGTGCCGTCTACCACGGCCCTCTCCTTCTCGGAGAGATGACGCTTAAGCCTTGCCGGCACATTCTCGCCTGTCAGGCCCATCATAAAGGTTACAAGGGCCTTTAACTCTTTGTCCGTAAGACTCATGTCGGGCATCCGCAGCATATCGGCCGGATTTTTATACTTGCCCTTATCAAAGACCCGTGGGTCCTTTAGCTTCACGGTAAGCCATTTCTTACGCGACTGAGAGACGTTCTCCCTCACGTACTCCTGACCAATATCATGTAAAAGCTCGTGTTCCAGCAGGGCAAAATCGAAACGCTCCACGGTCTTGAATCCCTCTTCGGACAGATCCGCACCAACCTTGCCCCTCTCCTCCAGGCCCTTAACCGGGTGACAACCGAAGCAACCATAACGGGTGATGAGCTTAAAACCCTTCTCGGCCCTTTGCGGGTCGCCCAAGTCAACCGCATCGGTATTGGGTTCCTCTTGCCTAAGAGTAGAGAGATAGGCGGCTATCTTATCCGCCTCCTCCTTATCCAGACGCAGGCTGGGCATACGGCCTTCAGGAAAATATCTCTTGGGGTCTACAGTCCAGTTAGAAATATACTCCGGCCTCACCTTCTCACCCACCCTGCTAAGGTCAGGGGCGAAATGGCTGCCCTTATCACCGATCCTGTGGCACCCCAGACAGCCTTTGGTCTCAAAACTGGCCTGGCCCTCCTCTACCATGTTCCCATAATCCTCGTCGTCCTCATCTATCTCCAGAGGCCCCCCTGAAGGGCTCTCCTCGGTTATTTGCCACAGATACGACGCAATGTTTAACCTCTCTTCCTCGTTCAGGAAGAAGCGTGGCATCCTCGTGTCTCCCCTGAATTCCCTCGGGTTGTCGAGCCAGCCATCAACCCAGCCCGCAAAAACCTTCACGTTAAGTTGGTCCAGCCTGGGCCCTATGAACCGTGTCGCATTTTCCCTCTTTAAAGCGCTCACCGAGTGACAGCCTATGCAGCCAACCTCGTGAAACAGCTTACGGCCTAGTGAAAGCATCTCCGCACCGGGGACATCGACCTCGTAGTCGTGACACTTGAAGCAGGCGGCCTGGGTATATTTCCCACGCAGCATCGGGTAGTTCCAGTACTCCAGCTCGCCGTGTGCCTTATAGGCGACGGCAGTGGCATAACCCTGTCCCCTGTGGCATGAAGTGCAGCCAAAGGTCTCTACCGGATGTACGTTCATAATGCCCCTCTCACTCAGCCCTGGACCAAGGGGTGGGAGCGTAACGACCATGGGATGTGACCTAAAGGGTTGCGGAACGTCGTCAAACCCCTTTCTGTTCACACCCGCGTGGCAACTGTGGCATCTGTCTACCATCCCCAACTCGTCGTTCACTACCTGCTTTATATTCACCCTCTCCTTTTTCAGCGCCTCGCGGAAGCGTTGTATGCTCGCAATGCGGGACTGATACTTTTGTAATTTCTCTTGAAGCGCATCCTTCTCTCTGGCCATCCCGGCGAGTTCCTTCCTCAACTCCTTCTTCCTCACCTGATTGGCAGCCATCTTTGCATTGATTCTCTCTATGTAAGGTTCCTGGACCTGGGCCTCAAGCAGCAGTTTGCTCTTCTTGTCACCTGCGGGCAGTTTCTCCATCACGTACACAATAGACTGATATTCACCGCGGTGTAATTGCAACTCATGGAGTAGCTCGTTAATCTCTGTGTCCTTATCTTGCAGTTCTTTGACCTTTGCCTGTCTCTCAGGATCGTCTTCAAATGCCTTGAGAACCTTCCGATATTCCTGGTTCAACTGATTATATTCGTCGCTTGTCAGGACGGCCTGTGCTTCTTCCAGGTCTTTCGTAGATTTCTTATCTGCAAGCGTCAGGAACTGCTTTTGATAGGTCTTCCAGGGCCGCCTGCCTACTACCTCATCGTAAACGGCCCACAGGGTGCTGACCACCAGAAAGAGTACGGAAAAGACATAGAGCTTTGCGTATGATTTTTGTTTAAGTGGGTCTTTTTTAGCGGGCATTTATCTTTTTCAAATGTTTAACCAGGGTGTTACCAGGATGTATTTGATGGAAAATACCAGACGCATGACCATCTTTATAGGGAGGGCCATCATAGTCCAGAAGAAGAAACAGACTATGCCAAACCGGATGAGGCCAAGTTGCTCCAGCGTCTCGCTCTTGCGGCCCTTGAGCCATATGTATGGAAGCAGCATGCCAAGTGCGTAATAGCCCAGAATTGTCGCCAGCCCTATAACAAGGGCCGCCGAATAAGACTTCAGAGTCACCATGCCTGTAATCCCGGCGAGCCATTCGTTCAGGTTGATGTTAACCTCCGCCACCACCCTGTGCGGGTCCCATTCCTGACCAGGCCAAAAGAACATCCACCCCGGCCCACGGCAGAATACCCCGATAACTATCTCCAGCACCCAGAGGAAAAAGAAACCAAACCAATATGTCAGTATGGCAAACCTCCTCTCTCTGAAGGTATAGTAACCGTTGCCCTTTGGGTTAACATCCACATAAGGAATGGTTAAAAGACCGACTATGATAAAACTGGGCAGAATCACACCGGCAATGTAGGGGTCAAAATACACCAGCATGTCCTGCAGCCCGAGGAAGTACCAGGGTGCCTTCGAAGGGTTCGGCGTGAGTGCGGGGTTCGCCAGCTCTTCCAGGGGTGCATCAATAGGTACCGACCATATCAGCAGAAATGCCATGACGATAATGGCACATATAAACTCCAGCTTGACCAGATGAGGCCAGGTGGGCACCATTTTCGGCAGGCCCTGTTCCTCTTCCGGATACATAACGTCAATCATGTCCACCAGGTTCTCTTCCTCGGCCTTTTTCTTCTCCTTTATATCGTCGTTGCCCTCTTTTCTTCGACGGGCAGCCTCCGCCCTTATGCGGTCGTTCTTTATACCGAGGGAAAAGGAAAGCCATCCGAAGAACAGCACAAGGACGAGCATTATCACAATCGGTATATTGTCGGGTTTACTTGCTATATGCCAGATGTTATGCCACATAAAGATTTTGTCCTTTTACTATTATTTATAACGGTCCCGCGGAGACGCTGTCTTTTCTTGTCCGCCAGAAGTGAACAGCCAGAAGGATTATTACTATCATCGGCATGGCCACACAGTGCCACACATATGCCCTCAACAGTGCGTTGCCCCCCACCACGGAACCGCCCAGAAGCGCAAACCTGACATCGTTAAAGGCCGTCATACCAAGCTGCTCCCCGAAGGGCCCCTCGTGCCCCATCAGGGGCGTGGCCCTGGCCATGTTTGTTCCGACCGTTACGGCCCAGAAACCAAGCTGGTCGTCAGGAAGCAGGTAGCCGGTAAAGCTGAGCATCAGCGTTAATACAAGCAGTATCACTCCCACTACCCAGTTAAACTCCCTTGGCGGCTTGTAAGAACCCGTCATGAAGACACGCGTCATGTGCAGCCACACGGTTATTACCATAAGATGCCCCGCCCACCGGTGCATATTCCTGAGAACTATCCCGAACGGCACGTCGTACTCAAAATATTTCATGTCCTTGTAGGCATTTATCTTGTCCGGGTGATAGTAAAAACAGAGGAACACGCCCGTAAAACAAAGGACCAGGAACAGCAAAAAGGTGATGCCGCCCATGCACCAGCTATGGGAAAGCTTCAGCGAGTGCCTCGTCACATAGGACGGGTGAAGGTGCAGGAATACGTTACCCAGGATGGCCAGGACACGGTTTCGCGGCGTATCCGTGAATTCCCTGCGGAACATCGACCTGTATATCTGGGACTTTAGGATTTGTTCCTTAATCTTTTCTATCTGTTCCGAAATCATCGCAGAGACTTTCTCCCAGGAAATCAATCAAAATCCAGGCGAGAGCACCGGGTGTCTTCAGGCCCTCAAGAAGGCGCCCGGCTTTTCCCACTCACCACGCTCTCGCCTGAACACAATACTTTTATAAACAACGATCTGTCCGTCCTCGGCAAGGCCCAGCTTGAGCCTCTCCAGGGGTCTGGGAGCGGGGCCTTCATAGTTTACGCCTTCCTTGGTGAAGCCGCTGCCGTGACACGGACACTTAAATTTGTTCTCACCCTCCCACCAGACCGGCGTACAGCCCAGGTGGGTACACTTTGCCAGAAGGGCATAAAACCCCTCCGTCTCCCTGACAATCCACACGCGATATTTCTGCTGAAACCTGATGTCCACCGTCCCTACGGTAAACTCCCACGGATAACCAACTTTGAACGTCATTGGCGGTTCAAAGAGGGTTCTGGGAAAGAAGAATCTCATAAAAGACACTATCCATATCAACTGAAAGAGCGCAAAACCGGCCCAACCCAGCTTAACGAGAAAACTCCTGCGACCTTTAGAAGTGTCTTCCTCTGGTTTAGAAGCAAGAGCTGATTTATCCACCAAGGCATGCGCCGTCTGGTTTTTATGTTCCGTCAGCTTTTTTTCCTCCATCAGAAAACACCTCTCTTGCCCCTCAAAGTTGTGTTAGTGAAGTATGAACTGCAGGCCCTGACGGGAGCCTTTTTCTTATTCTTTAGGCCCACCCTTAAACGTGAAGTCTTCCTTAGACGGCTCTCCACACTTAAAGGACTCAGGTTCGGGATGTTTCGGGTTAAAAGCGGGCACAGTCACCACAGGGAAAGGCGCCACTCCAAGATGCCTTCCTTCAAAGCTCACAAACTCGTCCAACAGTTTTCCCAGCGTCCGAAAATATTCCAGATGAGTGGTGGCAGAAAGTATTTTAGAAAAGGCACCGACCCAGGCACCTAAATGACCTTTGAGGAACTTCCCCTGGGCCTCTCTGCAGGTCCCTGCGTTTCCCTCTTCTCCACTTCTCAGGGCATGATGCTCTTTAAACGTAACCACATGCATAAATTCCAGCTCTGTCCCTATGAAATCTACCAATGCCTTTTCTTCCACTGAGATCTTAAAACCAAAGGCATTGTAGAACCCTGCGATATCCGCCAGCTCCTGGCCCTTCATGAACACGTGGCTGGAGCAAAACTCCGTCTCGTTGTGGGGACACATCAGGCCCATAGAAAATATCCTGTTGTACTCACCTTCCATGTCTATAACGTCGAGCGAACGCACTTCTTTCTCTATCGCCCCGCAAAACTCATTAACCGCGGCAACCAGCTCTTTCTCCTCCGGGAAGAAAGATGCTGCCATTTTGAGGCTTGCCGCAGTCTCGCCGCTTTTCAGCTCTACCAGGTAATCTTCCGTGGGGTAGGCAAAGGCCGCCGCTAAATGGCTGTAGATTGTACTCCTGGCCTGAACAACCTCCTGCGTCCTGTCTATAAGCTGCTGTTGTTCCACTTTAAACCTCATCCCTTTTATCATGGCAGGGTGTACGAAACACACCCCGCAATTTTATTACGTTATGTTCAGATGCTTCTCCGGCCTTACGATTACAGGCTCCTCTATAGGCACGGTCATTATCTCCTTGCCGCCTTTGTCATAGGCGGTGATGGCGTCGGTATTGACCTTGTACGAGAAGATAAGCTTCTGCGTCACACCGAAGAGCTGTAATATAGAAAGCAGCTCGTGAGAAGGCTTTTTGTACCTCGCAATCGCATCTTCCACACCCGGGCCGAACATCTGATACAGATACTTCCTCGGCGCCCATCTGGGTGGGATATAATAGATGTTAGGCTCCGTCCCAAACTGCGGATATAAAGGCAATGCTACCTTCAACTTTCTCACCAGGGTATGAACCGGGCTGTCAGGGTCATCAATCCAGCCCTGAAGACGAATCTTACCCACGCAGGCGGAGATACACCGCGTTACCATAGCACTACCCTCTGTCAACGGGTCTTTACCCTCAAGCCTCGGATAACAGGCGATGCACTTCTCCGAGACCCTCGTATTGCCGTTGTACATGGGCTTCTTGTACGGACACTGCTCCACACACTTCCTGTAGCCCCTGCACCTCTTCTGGTCTATAAGGACGATACCGTCTTCCTGCCTCTTATAGATGGCCTTCCTGGGACAGGCCGCCAGACATGCGGGATAGGTGCAGTGATTGCATATCCTCTGAAGATAGAAGAAGAATATCTCGTGCTCAGGCAGTGAGGCACCCTCTAGAAGGCCGTCTTCCCTGTGCTTGGGCTGACGGTTGGCCGTATCCTCATAAAAGTTGGGGACTCGCCATTCCTTGTCCTCCGGTATATAACCGACGGCCTGCTGTCCGCTGGCCTCTATGCTGTTAGTGGCCTTTTCAAAGAGCGTGTCACCTTTGTAGACACCATAAGGCCCCTTCTCGTCGTCCTTTTTACCTGTGTCCCAGCCCTTCTGCGGCCCCAGGGTCTCTAGTGTCTTAACGTCCCAGGACTGGGGATATCCGCCGAAAGGCTTGGTCTCAACATTGTTCCACCACATAAACTCCTGGCCTTTATTAAACGTCCAGGCGCTCTTGCAGGCCATGGTGCAGGTCTGACAGGCTATACAGCGGTTTATGTTAAAGACTGCGGCAAACTGTCTCTTGGACCTTTTCTCCTCAAAGGGATACTCCATCTCACGGCCTAGCTGCCAATTATAGACTTTCGTCATTATTGCTCCTCCTCCTACTCCTAATGATTCTCTTTGTCGCCCAAGTGTGTATGCCTGTTAGACATAGAACTCACCTTTGAGATATCTCTTCATATCCTCACTCTCCCTTCCGGGAGTGTGTCCCGTCCTGGCAGGGTCCCACAGGCCCCTGCCCTCTATGCCTCCGTCCTCAGCCTTCGTTATCCTGACCAGGGTCTCCTTCGGCGGCGTATTGGGGGCATGTACGTCTATCTCATAACCCTTTTCGATATGCTGGCCCGCATCGTTCTTCCTGACCAGACTATCGGTCATCATGGTTGGCTGGAGCCAGCCCCTTGTTATGGACTGGTGAGAGCCATATCTAAAGTTCGACTGGTAGCCGGTATCCGCAGAGACCGCCCTGCCGTCCGCCCTTGTCTCATGGGCAAACACGGTCTTCCATGAGGCCATCCACGGGGCGTGCTTCATCATGGTCACACCCCTCGGGTACGACGGGTTGTACTTTACTCTCAACATAAGGCGGGAAATCTTGTAGAAATCGTCTGTTGGTTTCCAACCCATGTATGGCCTGTCTTCTTCGTTAGCGTCACACCAGACGTAGTCACCGTCATTTATGCCCAGTTCTTTTGCGTCATCCGGGTTCATGTGAATCTGGTGCTCACCGACGCCCGGAGTCCTTTTATCCATACGGTACGGGTCGCCGTAGTTTGAATCCCAGATAAGGTTCCAATCGGCGACAGCCCATGAAGAGTGCACCTTGTGCCTGGTCTTCGGCGTCAGACAGTAGAACCTGTAGCCCTTCTCCCAGAGCGGGTTCTTAATGTTCTTCACCTTGGACCACGGCAACTTTACGTTCCTGACTGAACGTTCATCCGCGCCGGTGGCGTCAAGCGGTATGCCGTAGTCATTGGGTCTTATGGCGTCATGGGTCGCCACTATCGCGTTGGGCAGGTAAGGCGTCGCCTCGACCGGTTCACGGTATACGACAAGGTTTTCACCGTATTCGATGAACTCGTCTTCGTCGCGGTAGAACTCAAGCCTGCCTGTCTTATTGTACATGGGCTTGGACTCGTTAATCTGTTCCCATGCGGGTATCCTCGGATAAGTACGGAAGAGCATCATCGATGCCTTTTCCTGTTTGATCAGTTCGTCCAGCTTGTAGCCCGCGGTCGTGCTGCCGGCATCGAGTATACGCTGCAGGTAGATCTCCGACTTTCCTTCCAGAGTAAACTTGTAGTGCTTTCTCCAGTGCTCGACACCCGTAAGCTCGGTGAGCTTGGCGGCTACGTTCGCCAGGACCTCATGGTCCTGTCTGGTATCGTAGATGGGGTCTATACCCCCCGTCCATGCCTGCAGGAACGGGTTGGAGCAGGAGGCTGCCACCTCCGGACTGGTAAATTCCATCCAGCTGTGCACGGGGAACACCAGGTCCGCATACTCACAACTCCCCGTCCACTCCCAGTCCTGGACCACGATCATCTCTTCCCTCGGGTAGACGTTCTTAATCATGTTGAAGGCCCACTTGGCGTTATTCAGGTGGTTGTCGTTAATGTGCCATTCCACCTTGGTAGGCGTGGGCATATGCGTCTTGCCGGTGAAGACCTTGCCCTTGACCTTGAGGATGTTCTCCCCGTAACCCCAGTAAGCGGGCTCTTCACACGACATGAATTTCTTCCTCTTAATATCGCCCGGCTTGGCGTCCGGGTTGAGGTTCTGGTTAAAGGGGTCTTCATATATTACGACTCCAGCGCCGGGAAATACGCAGCCCTTGTAGTTGCCTGCCCAGTGTCCCGGGTTTCCGCCCGACTTGCCGATATTCCCTGTGAGTGAGAGAACGAGGAAGTTTGCCCTGTCCTTCATGTCACAGTGGAAGTAGTGGTTGGTGCCCTCGCCGGTATGTATCTGGGCCGGCCTTATAGTGGCAAAATCCTTCGCCAGCTGCCGGACCATCTTCTCGGGGCAGCCTGTAATGTCCTGCACCGTTTTCGGGTCGTACTCCTTTGTAAGCTCCGAATAGAGCTGGAATACGGGCCTGACTTCAACCTCTTTGCCGTCCGTGGTCTTGACCTTGAAGCTGCCATTGAGCGCGGGGTCTATCCCCATTTTCTTAAAGTGCTGACCAACGTCTTCTCTGGTGATGACCTTGGGGCCGTTTGACTTCGTGTCCCAGACAACGAAATCTCCCCACTCTTCCCTCATCTCAGGGTCTATTATCTGGACGGTTTTACTGTAACCGTTAAGCTCCTTGTTCTTGTAGCCGCTTATTATGTCGCTGGCCTTCAGGAGCTTGAGCGTATCCCACCTCATCAGCAGGGGCAGGTCGGTAAACTCTTTTACAAACTTCTCATCATACTGCTTTTCTTTTATCAGTATGCCGGCCACGCCCAGCATAAGCGCGACGTCGGTACCCGGACGAACCGGCATCCAGTAATCGGCCTTCTGGGAGGCCGGACTGTACTCCGGCGCGATGTTGACTATCTTCCCGCCCCTCTCCATAATCTCCACCCACCAGTGTGCGTCGGCCATCTTGTTCTCTATCATGTTCTTCCCGCAGAAAACGATCAGCTTTGCGTGGCGGAAGTCATTTATCTCCGGGTCGAAGGTCTGAACACCCGTCACCATCGGGTGTCCCGGTCCCAGGTCGCCGTGCCAGGTATAGGTAGACCATACCCTTCCGCCGGCCTTCCCGTCATAAATACCCATCATGTTTGAAAAGCGGCGAAGGGCGGACGCGATACGCCCTATCCCGTTAAGACCGATGGTGGGACGGAACTTCATCGTCCTGGCGCCACTTCCCTCCACGGCCTCTATCATCTCCTCGGGATAACCCTGCTCCCTCAATCTCTCCGCGCCCTTGGCACCGCCGTAACGCTCCATCACCCTCAGCAGACCCTTGGCGGCAAGCGTAGAGGCGTAGTCCCATGAAACCCGCTGCCAGGAATCCCTGCCCCTGCGGAAGTATTTCTGCTGGTTCTCGGGTGTCATCGGGTCGGGGAAGCCGGCCTCTACCCACTCAACCCAGCCCTTGCGGGCCATCGGGTATTTAATCCTGTAAGGACCGTAAACCCTCCTGACCAGCGTGTAACCCTTCAGACACCCTCTGGGGTTCCACATGGGGGAACATTTGTTGCCGTAGAGGTCGGTGACCTCGTGGCTGTCGTAGTTCTGCTCTGTCCTTGTGACAATGCCATTTCTCACAAACGCCCTCAGGCGGCATATATGTGTATCGTTCGGGACGCAGGCAAAGGTAAAGCTGCGGTCGTATTTATACTGGTCCCTGTAAACGTCTTCCCACTTTCTGTCCGGATAGTGTTCAAGGGGATTCATTATGTCCTCCTGCGCCGCCAGATGACGCAGGCGCAGGGACGTTACCATAGCACCACCGGCTGCCGCACCGGTATATCTCAAGAAGTCGCGTCTGGAAATATCCATTGTCTACTACCCTCCTAGTATAACTTTATCCACATAGGCCGTTCGCCCATGAGAGACGAACTACCTGAATGTTCTTTCGTTAAAATTTTAGACTGTACCACGTGGAAACCGCCTTTTGTCCGTTCCTGTCCCCTCTCTCGCCATGCCACACCGCAAAGGACATCGGTATTGAAGAGCCTTTCGAGAACTTTATGTCATTCGACCCCGCACAGGCCAGCGTACGCTTGAAGACGACACGCCAGGTACCCTCAAAGTAGATACCCTTGCCCTGTACGTTCTGACCGGCCTCACCCTGTGAGGCAAGGCTTCCGAAGCCGATGGCGTTTATGTCTTCTACCTGAGACGGGCGATGCTCCTGCGAAAAAAGATTGCCCACCGCGCGCCCCGACATAAAGACCTTGTCCTGCAGTTCCTTCGTGTGAAAATAAGTGTCAACATGCATGCCGGGATAGACGTGTCTTATTTCCACATAGTGTCCCTGGTCCTGCTGCCAGTCGGCCTTCCAGTGCCAGATATTAACTGGAATGTCTTCACCGGTCCTCTTCTTTGAATTACCCATACCGATGAAGGGGAACTCACCCGTGGGTGAGAACATCACGGCACAGGCGTCCCTGAAGGTCTCGCTCTTCTGGTTAATCAGGTCCTCCCTGTCGTCGTCCCATTCAAGCAGTATGGCAAGCTCCTTGTCCGTTTTAAGCGCCCTGACCCGCACGTGCATTGGAGATATCTCCGGCTGGAACAGTTCTTTTAAAGGTATCTCGTGCACCGTGGCGTCATTCCAAACCTCGTCGTATGGATTATCGTCCGGGATTTTTTTGCTGGTATGGTCAACCGCCACGCTCAGGTCTGAGGGAAGCTTCACCACCTTCACATCGGGGTCCCTGAGGGAAAGCACGTACTGCACCACCAGCCACCGCTCCTCGTCACTCAACTGGTCACCGGAGAAGGCCGGCATCGGCGTGCCCATCAGGCCGGTGGCGAACCTGGTGTATATGTCTTCCGGGGTGTCGCCACCCTTGAAAACACCCTTGGTAAAATCTCTGACCTTGATCGGACGGTCCCAGTCATCCACCTGCTCATCGGCCGAGGGTCCGTCTCCCACACCGAGCCTGCCGTGACACTTTACACATCCCAGCTTCTCGTTCTCATACATCGCCTTGGCCTTCTTAGCGGTCTCAGGACCAAACGACGGTGGAGAAGGCACATTTATAGGCGTAGGCGTTCCGCGAAGCTCAAAGAGGTTGAAGGTCTCGTCATCTTCCTCATCATAAAAAACGGCAAGCGTCTTCACGTACGCGATTGCGTTTCGACGCTCATCCTCCGGGATATAACTAAATGCGGGCATTGAGGAACCGGGTATGCCGTTTGTCACGGTCTTAAGAAGGTCGTCATCCGTGGGCATCTGCCCGGTGGGAGTAGAACGGAGCGCAAATTTCCCGACGGTAAGATCTCTGGGCTTGGGGTAAAGAAATACGGCGGCCCTGCCCTTCCCGTCACCCTTCTCGCCATGACAGCCCAGACACCTCTTCTTGTACACCGCCTCTCCCGCTTCCTTATCGCCACCTGCGTAGCTGTTAGAGGGGATGCCGAGGCCTGACAACATAAGCAACCCCGGTACAACACAGACACTCAGCACCTTGCGTAGATACATCATCCGGCTCCTCCTATTTCCCACATTTATTAATAAGTCTCAGACCCGACCTTCCCGGCTATCAAGGCCCGTTGACTTGCATACGGCTTGTCTTGCCATTACAGGTATATTACAACAATCACTTCAAGCAGCACTATAAGTTACACTGGATGCTGCAATTACGGCATCCTGACATGTATATAAGCAATTGCCATACCATTTACAGTGCGCGCGCCAATACACCACTAAAAACGAAAGGAGGTTGTATATCACCTTGCGGATGCTGTAATTAAGGGAGAGGAAAATTTGGGATAAACATGAAGGTCGACAGGGGCTGTGTTGCATACAATTCATAAAAGCGCTTATACAACACATAAATCTTGTTAGTTACACAGGTTGAACCTGTGGCCATAAGTACACACCCTTGTGTACCCAGGTGTGCGTGTTAGTGTTAAGCGTGCGGCTGTGTGGTGGCAAATCGAGAGGCGTTTACTGGCACTAAAACCAGAATGTGCACGAAAGGCTTGGGTAGAGAATTTACAAGCATTACAGGCAGTGCGACCCCGCGCCTTCTTTTAGTGCAACGCCAGTCAGGTCTGGCTCAACAAAAGAAAGCAACAAACATTAACCCAGACACTAAACCTCACTCAAACTACTTATACAGCCACTTCAAGGGGGAAAGGTAACTTTGCCGTTTCCTGCGTAGCAAAACAATATACTTATTCACTTCAATCGTTTACTAAATAAGAATTCTTATGTCCTGTTTAAACTAAATACAGGAGCCCGGCAGTCTTCAATACCGTTGATATTGCAGAGGTCGAAACAACTGCCGGGCTCCGGGCAAAAGTTTCTCCTGGTTTGGTGCGGATTAGCACTCTGCCCTATTTCTTCCTCGCGAATTGGCCCTCAACTATCTACTCTATTATGTTATTAAAGGTCTTGTGCATTTATGGATTGCCGGTTCTACGTAAGACGTTATACACCAACCCCGGCCTTGATACCTTGCGGCCCTATGGAGAGGCTTTCGCACGCCTCACCGTTCGGCCAGCGCACCTTAATGGCATATTTACTGGCGCATACCGTTTCGCACATCTTACAGGACACACAGTCCTTCGGACGCGCATTGTACGCCAGCCTATTGTGCGCCTTCATATCGTTAGAAACCGCAGACATGTCTTCTGTCATCTCCAAACACCCAACCGGACACACCGTGACACACCTCTTACAGCCGGTGCAGAACTCGGCCTCTACAACTGCAACAGGCCTGTCACCTTTTATCTTGAAGGTCTGACGGCCGATCTCGTCATATATGCAATCTACGGGACAATAACTGCCACAGACACCACAGTTAGTGCACAACGTGCAGTCTATGACGTGCAGCTCTTTTGAAGACCCGCTGATAGCACCCACCGGGCACTTCTTGGCACAAACCGTACAGCCCGTGCATTTATCCGCAATTGTATATGCCATTTTTTTGTACCCCGATTAGTAAAACTCGCCCATGCGTTCTAAGTCTTACCCGGTCATACATATGTAGAAGAAAGCAGCTTTCGTACCATTTTAAAGGGGGGCCGGGCTAAAACGCTGAAAGCCTACATATCGTATTGATATTATAAGACTTAAGGGGAATGAGACGGGGATTCATGTGTCGGATGCGGGGCAAAAAACACGCAGGAAAGTGTTACTTTTATGTGGCAGAAGAAAGCAAAAAACAGGCAGTCCCACACGGAAGTTTAATTATACTAAATCGGCCTCTTGCGGCTGCTGTGAGCCAGCCCCGGTCTCCGAGAGGCTGGTGCAGTGTGTACCGTCCGGCCAGCGGACCTGGATGGCCCTCTTGTCGCCGCAGACCATCTCGCACATCCTGCAGGACACACAGTCCTTCGGACGGGCGTTATTCGATATCCTGTAATGGCTGCCGGCCAGCGTGTCCTCAACCATCTCGAGGCAGTTAAAGGGACAGACATACACACAGTTCTCGCATCCGCTACATCTTTCAGGTTCCACCACCGCAACCGGTCTGCCGTTCTTTAACTTGAAGGTCTGCTGGTTGCTCTCATCATAGATGCAATCCACGGGACAATAACTGCCGCACACGCCACAGTCAATGCAGACAATCGGGTCTACGACGTGCAACCCCTTCTTCTCTCCGGTGATCGCATCAACAGGACATTTCTTGGCACATACCGTACAGCCTATGCAACTCTCGTTAATGTTATATGCCACTTTCTTCGCTCCCTTCTATCTCTTCAACAACTACTTATGCCACCGGAAACAAATCACAGGGGCTTCTGCCAGGCCCCTCATCGCTTCGGCTTTATTTTGTAAGACCCTCTGTCTATAGGTAAAGCGCAATTTGCATACCACAATTATGAAATCCCCGTTAAACATCGACATAGACGTATACAGAGATTACATATCACCTTGTGGCTAAAAGGATTAGAAAAAAGGGATATCTGCGCCTCAAACGCGGGGCAGAATGATAATCGGGGGAAAAGGTGTTACATCAAATTCTCAAAAGGAAAGGCCCCGACAGGCAAGTTGTGTCGTTTAAGCAAGTTAGACATCTGTATCTGCAGATACACATAATTGTGTACCCAGGTGTGCGTGGTTTTATTTGGAGGTGGCCTGCGGGACCGAGTCTCTCATGCTGAGTATATCTTCGGAAAGACCCAGTTTCTTTATTATGCGGTGAAGGGCGGTTCTCGTGATACCGCTTTGTTCGGCCGCCAGTGTTATGTTTCCGTTACATTTACTGAGCAGGCTGGTGAAGTACTCCTTCTGGAAGCGTCTGAAGACCTCTTCCTTTGCCTTGTCATAGGTGGTGCCGCTGAAACCTTCCGCCTCTGCAAGCCATGGAAGCTGCTCATGACCCAAAACGATGTCCGTCACCTGGATGTTTTCGCCCTCCGCCACAAGGATAGCGCGCTGGATTACATTTTCCAGCTCTCTTACATTACCGGGCCATTCATATTCCATAAGCCTCCTGATAGCTCCGGGGGTCAACTTCCTCTGCCCGCCGTCTTCCATCCACTTCCCTACAAAGTGGCTTGCTAGGAGGGGTATGTCCTCCTTCCGCTCCCTGAGCGGCGGCACGCCTATCCGCACCACGTTAAGCCTGTAATAAAGGTCTTCTCTGAAGCTGCCGTCCTTTACGGCCTTCTCAAGGTCTATATTTGTAGCGGATATAAACCGCACGTCTATATCTACGTGGTCGGTCGCGCCCACAGGAGTAACTTCCATCTCCTGAACGACTCTCAAGAGCTTACTCTGAAAAGACGGCGACATACTGCCTATTTCGTCCAGGAACACGGTCCCCTGCGAGGCCTCAACAAGAAGACCTTTTTTATCGGTATCGGCGCCCGTAAACGCCCCCTTCTTATATCCAAACAGCTCGGCCTCCAGGAGGTTTTCAGGAAGCGCAGCGGTATTTATGCCCATGAAACGATTCTTGTCACGCGGGCTGTTCTGGTGTATGGCCCTGGCAATCAGTTCCTTGCCGGTGCCGCTCTCGCCACGGATAAGTATGGAGGCCTTTGAAGGTGCCACTTTCCTTATGGTCTCAAAAACCTCCTGCATCCTCCAGTTGCGACCTATGATATTCTCAAACGCGTAGCTCTTGCTGACCGTCTCACGGAGATATTCAAGCTCCTCGTGGAACCTTTTCTCCTGTATGGCCCGCCGCACCACAATAAGCAGCTCGTCGTTGTTAAACGGCTTGGTAATATAATGGTAGGCCCCCTTTTTCATGGCCTCTATGGCAGACTCGATAGAGCCGTAGGCCGTCAGGAGTATCACCTCTATCTTTGGCCGGTATTCCTTAATCTTCTCCAGCAGCGATATGCCCCCTATGCCGGGCATGCGGATGTCAGTTATCACCACGTCCACAGGGTTCTTTTTGACGTGTTCAAGTGCCTGCTCCCCCGAAGAGGCGGTCGTCACCTCAACCCCAACCTCAGTCAATAGAAGGGCGAGCCCCCGGGCTATGTCCTGCTGGTCGTCTACTATCAAAATATACGGTTTAGGAATAAATTGTTTATCTTCCATCATCTATACAAGTCCTGCGGATTTCTCTGCGGGCGCTCCCTCCAGCTGACGAACAGTCTTCTCCAGGGGTAATATGATAATAAATTGACTGCCTTTACCCTCTTCACTGTCCACGAAAATAGTACCGCCGTGGCCCTCTAAAAAGTTTTTACATATAGAAAGCCCAAGACCGGTCCCAACGCCTTCAGGCTTGGTCGTAAAGAACGGTTCGAATATCCTGGACAAATCTTTTTGCGGAATTCCCTTGCCCATGTCCTTGAACACAACACGAATACTCCTGGCGGAATTAATTCCGCTGCTTACCTCTGTAAGCACCCTAAGTTGCCCGCCATCCTCCATTGCATGAATCCCGTTTATTGCAAGGTTCATAAACACCTGTCGCAACTGGTCCGGGTCGCCTTCATATTTAGGCAAATTCTTATCCAGCCCGGTAACAAGCGTAACGTTCTGTTTATCCATAAGCGGTTTACACATGAAGAGCACGTCCATGATACATTCATTAAGGTCAATACTCTCTCTGAGCGTCGGTCCCGTCCTGGCGTAGGTCAAGAGGCCCTGTATTACCTTTTTACATACGTCCGTATTCCTCCCGATGGTATCAAGATATTCATGCACAGGCTCATCCGGCAAGACCTTTTTCATCGCTATTTGGGTAAACATGGAAATCACCCCCAGGGGGTTGTTTAACTCATGGGCTATACCCGCAGCCATCCTGCCGACAACAGTCATCTTTTCCTGGTGCACCAGCTTACGCTCCATTTCCTTCCTCTCGGTGATGTCACGGCTTACTATAACCTTTCCCAGGTGCCTGCCCTCAGAATCATTTATGGAAGAACACGTGCTCTCATAAATCCTGCCGTCGACTTCCACCGTGCGGGAAAAGTCGCTGGAGTCGCCCTTTCCATATAATTCAGGGCCGTTCTCCAGGCACTTGAGCTCGCCGTCAGGACGACATGCCTTCAGTGCTGTATCCTTGATGCCGGATGCCGATGCGTTGAAGAAGGCAATCTTGCCCTCGTTATCCACAAACACAATACCCTCTCTCATACATTCCAGAACGGCACGCCATTTATCCTTTTCCACCCGGAGGAGTTCCTCCTGCAACGCCCTCAGCTTGCGGCTGCGTTCCCTGAGCTTGGCCGCCACAGAACCCGTAAGGTAGGTGCAAATGAGTAACGCCGTTGAAAATACGAAAAACGTTATAACTAGATAAACAGGGTTCTTCCACAAATCAGGTACGTTTATCCCCATGACCGGATTGTGGAGGAGCATGCAATGATGCTGTAATATACCGGAGTACTCAAGTAAAACCATGGTCCCAACGAGAAATATGGCCGTAAAGGCAAATATATAACTCTCCCGCCTCTCCAAGAGAATGCTCGCCAGAATGGTATGGAACACGAAGAAGAACAAAAAGGGATTCTCCACGCCACCCGAATAATGTATCAGCAGGGTAAGGATTGCGAGGTCACAGAGAATCTGTACCCTGACATTGTTGGTTACCCATACGGGGTCTTTCCTGACCCTGGTGGCATGGAGGTAGAATAAGACGTTAAGGCCGAGAAGGAGCAGGGTAAAGAAGGCAAGGGGCGTCAGGGATTCAATCAGACCCCCCATATTCGCCAGCAATATCGCCGTGAGCGCTCCGCCCGCGGCCAACCACCTGAGGCGAATAAACCAGAAAAGACGTTCTACCAATTCTTCGTGAAAAAGGTCCTTTGTCAAGTTCACGGGGACTCCCCCCTGTTCTTATTCTGTATTGTTACCAATCCTTACCCTATTACAAGGCGCTGCTACCGCCCATCATCAAATTCCGCCTCTCATTTTGATAATATGCCAATAAGTTACGCTGTCAAGCCAAAATTGCGGACTCAACCGGGGCAGAAAGCTGGTAAGATTGCAACCTTAAACCTGTTGTACATACATTCTATAAGATTCTAACACGGCAAAAAGTTCTTCCAATACCAAGAAAGGTACATGCAAATATTACGCCAACAGCAGCTAATATTATATCAAAAAATAAACTGAGACCGCAACCTGGTAGATACAAGGTCTTTTCTGAGGTCTCCTGGTTACTTCAAACTAAAAACCCCAAAAACCCTTGACCTTCCAGTCCACTGGAAGGTGTATAATGTATATAGCAGGAGGAGGGGTCACTATGAAAAGGCAACTGTTAATTGGTAGTGTAGCCGGAGAACTGGGGCTTAACCCTAAGACCATCCGCTATTATGAAGACGTCGGTCTTTTACCAGAGGCTGATCGCACTAGCTCTGGTTACAGGGTTTACTCCCCAGAGGTAATCAACAGGCTCAAGTTCATAAAGCAGGCCCAAAGGCTGGGGTTCAGGCTCAATGAAATCAAAGACATACTGCTTTTAAAGGAAAGCGGCACCCGGCCGTGCACCCACGTCAGAAGGCTTACCATAGACAAGATAAAAGAACTTGAGGAGCTTATTAGAGAATCAAGTGCGTTACGAGATAATCTGAAAACGCTCTTAAGAAGGTGGCCTCATAAATCAGGTAAAGAGGCCACAATATGTCCACATATTGAGGCTGCAGTGCCAACCAATATTGGGACTAAAAAGAAAGCAAGACGCAAAAGAGAGAGGTAAATACGATGATTACAAAAAGAAGGGTAGAGATTTTTACTGCCGGCTGTCTCCTCTGTCAGGAGGCGGTGAAGATGGTGAAGGAGCTTGCCTGCCCAAGCTGTGAGGTAGTTGTTTATGACCTTAATGAGCAGTGCGAGAGTAAGGAATGTCTGGACAAGGTGAGTCACTACGGGATCAGCCGTGTACCGACCATCGTCGTAGACGGCAAGATAGCCGAGTGCTGCACGGGTTCCAGACCAAACGTCGAGGCACTAAAGGCGGCAGGGATTGGCCACGCCTTATAGAAAAGGCGGTAAACTACCTATGGCAAGACACAAAGCCCTTTCGGCCATGTGCCTAATCGCCACGCTCTACCTCACTAACCAGCACTCCAAAGAGGCATTGGCTCAAGCGCCCATAAACTTTGACACTGCCGTAACACCGTTCTTCTCTGGCAGTGTATTGAAGTCCCGGGGTGTGTTTATCCACAAAACAGACGATGATAACAAGGAGCTGGATAGAAGGCTAACTATAAGGAAAGTACCTACTGTCTTTGGCTACGCACCCACGCGCGATGTTGCGGCTACTATTTCAGTCCCCTTGATAGAAAAATCTCTGAGGAGAAATCTATCTGGCAGACGAGTAACGTTGGATGCGGCCGGACTGGGTGATATATCCATTATGGGCAGGTGGACCTTCAAGAAGTGGCTAGGCCCCTGGAGGAGGACCGACCTGGCCATTATCGGCGGTGTGGAACTGCCCACAGGAGATACAAGCAGGAGGGATGAGGGCATCAGGCTGCCGCCAAAACTCCAGTTGGGTTCAGGCTCTTTTGACCCTTTCCTTCGCATGGCCTTCAGCCGTATTGTGAGACGCAACAGCACCTTTGCCGAACTTCAATATAAGGTAAATACACCCGGGGCGCTGGACTATAAGTTCGGTGATATTCTGAAATACGACCTGGCCTTTGCATATAGATTCTTCCCTGCCAAGAAGTACCCCAACCCTGAGTTCTACGGAATCCTGGAGCTAAATGGTGTCTGGGAGCAACAGGCCAGACAGAGGGGGAGGGATGTTGAAAACACAGGGAGCAATACCATCTTTCTCTCCCCGGGTATCCAGGCCATTCCCCTGAAGAATCTACTAATAGAGGCCTCTGTGCAGATACCCATCTATCAAGACCTGAGGGGAAGGCAATTGGGATATGATGTAGGGAACCTGGGGAACTCTAATATTGTCTTTGGATTTCGGTTCCTGTATTAAGATGTAGTGGAACCTCGGAATATAAGAATAAGGAGGTATTTAAAAATGAAGTCTATAGGAAACCCTATCCGTGTACTCTTTATCATTTCTTTAGTCCTATTCTCGCAGCCCTTCATCTTTGCTCAAGTAGAAAAGGCAGAGTTAGAAATTGTTGGCATGGTCTGTAACCTTTGAACCTACGGGGTCGAAAGACTCTTAAAGCGCCAGGATGGCGTTCAGGATGTAGTAGTTAGTTTGGAAAAACAGTCAGCAGTAGTAACAGCTAAGCAAGGAGATTCTCTAGACCTACATAAACTGGTACAGGCCGTAGCGGATAGCGAACTTGGGGTCGAGAACATTAAAATTATTATAAAAGGTACACTCGTAGAACGAGATGGCCGTTTAGCCATAAGAGAGGACATAAAGGGAAATCTATTTCTTATAGCAGAGGGGTTAAAGGCCGATAAAGCAATGATGGGTAAAGAGCTGAGGCTGGTAGGTAAGGTTCATGCCCTAAAAAAGAAAACTCCACCTCATTTAACAATAGAAAGCTTTGAGCTTGTAGACACTGAGTAAATTTTCCGAAAAATATCTTTTGTTACCCGACACAAATTTGGGCGGCGTGTTCACATGCATAAGATTCAACTTTAAGATTGTTTGGTTACTGGCTTACATGCTTACCTTCTACCCGGCGGATACTGATGTCTTTTAATTACCTGCTCCTTGCCCCTATGCGCTGCCTTATTGCAGCCAGAATCATATCCTTGGGTGGGTAGTCGTAAAATTTGTCCTTCCAGAAATAGGGCCGGCAACTGCACAGGCTGAATTTCTCAACACCTGCAGCCTCTGGCTCAATATCGACATCATTAATCCTTATGGTTGGCGAGCCAATAAATCTACATTCTTCCGCCTCCACCTGGCTATTTACAAGAATGACCTCATATCTTACAGGTAATCCCGCTTCTTCCAAGGCTCCTTCCAGTTCACTCATAGCCTTTTGATAACTGTGACAGTCCAGTGCATGTAAAAGTTGAATATTCAGTGTCATAAACGCGCACCTATTCCTTATCTTTTGCCCGAAGAATTTACTGCTGTAGTCCCTTTATAGCCCTTCTTCTCCAAAACTGCCAGGAGTTCTGAGGAAGGCACCATACCGAATAAGGGCGTGCTTGACCATGAAGGATGTTGTGTTAAGCCGGCGTAAAAACCTTGGACTATTTTAAGGGTAACCCTACTGTTCTCTAATCCATAACAAAAGGGTTGGTTCCCCTGTCGGCCTCTTCCCTATCAGAGACGCCGTCTCCGTCGGCGTCTCCCGTCAAAAAACGGGCGGGCTTATACTGCCAGGACTCGAACAGGTCTCCTTGATCAATAAAATGCAAATCAGGCGCCCCTCTCCTGTCTATAAAACCACTCTCACCCGGCGGCAGGATGCTGACGACAGCGGGCCCGTCTTCGGAGAGCTCTACCACCTGTTCGTAGGTCCCGTGACTCTCGATGCCGCTGGGTACCGACTCAAGCTCTTCAAACGTAATCTTGTCTTTGTCCGCCACCAGCGACAATATGCGCAAAACCCTGTGCTCACCCACCCAGGGCATGTTGTCGCCGTTATCCCAGTCCTTAGACGGTTTATTATTCCAGTTTACTATCAGCCCTTCGGGCGGATTAATAACACACGGCAGGTCGTCCTCCGGCACAAACCCCTGCCACTCCTCCTGTCCCGTGCCGGACGCGGGCAGTCTTGGGTCGACACCCGCCGCGGGAATCCTGTACTTACCCGCGTGCCAGAACCCTATCCGGCCGTCAGCGGCGGCACAGAAGAGGTTAAAACTGAGGGCTATTGTCCTCACGGCATCGGCAAAATCCTCTATCGTACGAGCCCTGTCAATCTTTAGAAAACTTTCAAACGATTTCAGTTCCTCGCCCCAGAACGTACTTTTTTTACTGAACGCAAGATTCCCCGACTCACCGACAGCAAACACCGGCCCGTGCACGCTGCGATAGATTTTCTCTCTAACACCGTCTCCGGCCATACCTCTGACCCTGAACAGCTCTTCCCTCGACTCGAACTCCCGCCACTCTCCCTTAAACTTATATTCCTTATTGTTTTCCGGGTTCAACTCCTCGATAAATATGTCCGTATTATCCGTGCATCCACTGGTAACCGTCCACGCGACGTGATTGTTATAACCAATCAGCACCGCAGGCAGACCCGGAAACGTCATACCGGCCACGTCAAAACCTCCCCCGTGGAGGTCTATCTCGTATCCGGGCTGCGGGCCCTCAAAACCCATCTGCGGACACCCGAGAAGCATGGCCCGCCCACTGGCCGACCTCCCCGAAGACACCACCACCGCGTAGCTGCCCAGCCTCGCGGGCAGACCGGGGAGCGTGGTTAACCAGGCTTCTTCCCGTAAACGATTATCTGCAAGGAGGTACTCGTGGGAACCGGCAGCGTCATCGTAGTGATAATTAAAGTCATTAAAAGAAATCGTGGTTGGTGCGGAAGGGTCGTTTAAGGGGTATTTTTCGTCAAACTTTTCCCTGCCCAGCTTCTCAAGTTCCTTAAGATTTTTCAGTTCATAACCGCCGCGCTGGCCAAACCGCCTGCCCCCGGCTATACCGATGGCGAGCGAGTCGTAAATGCTCCAGGGTTCCGGGTCTACTATCCCCAACTCCCAGAGCTCTTTAGGCAGTTTTGTGTCCCTATCGGCCCTCACCTTGGCCATCCAGCGGTTTATGCCCCTTGTGTACGCCTCGACCAGCGCCAGGGTCTCCGCCCTCAGTTCATTATACTGTACCGCAAGCTCCTCATCGGTGTAGCCCCCCCTCCGTGCCTCAATATCGGACGCCAGGGCCTTCGGCCCCAGGATCTCCGCCAGTCTGCCTCGTGCCTGTCTGCGGCTTATCTCAAGCTGTGTAAGTCTATCCTGCGCAACCACGTACCCGAACGCCTCAAACAGTGCCTCTCCACTGTCTGCCAGGACGTGCGGAATTCCAAACCCATCCCTGAAGATAGAGACACTTTCATTACCCACCTGCAGCCTTGACCACCCGTCCTGAGAAAATGCAGGGGATGCAATCGACAAAATCACAAGTGGTAGTAACAATAAGACAACCTTAACAAAGTTACCATTTCGAAGCTTCATGTGCGTACCATGTATACTATGGAAATTGTTTGTTGTGTAGCATCAACGTACATTTAATAGAAACAAATTATTCTGGTTGAAGTTCTAGACATTCCATTACAAGCTTTAAGATATGGCCTCTTTTCTCTTTAATTTTTCTTTTTAATTCTTCTTCCTGTTCTTTCCTGTGCTGCTCAAAAATGTAATGTGGTGTGCCAGTAGTCCAAACAAAAGCGTGTCGTGGTACATGTAAATATTCTTTTAACATGCCCTCATAGTACTCACCGTGGTTTAAC